>NZ_JAFMPL010000002.1:0-256980 GCF_019038455.1 Nocardia noduli | reverse complement strand
TCATCACATGTAGTGATCACCTGTCGGCAGCTCGCTGCCTGATCAGACTGCGCCCGGATCGGTGAAATCTCAGTGACCACCTGCCGGTCCGCCTCTCGGCGTGTCGGACGGGTCCGACTCACCCATTAGGTGAAATCGGCTACCCACAACACATTCGGTGCCGTCGGGTTGAATTTTCGCTGCACCAGATCCTCGGTACGCCGGGCGTGCGGGTCGGTGATCGTGGTGCGTTTGACCTTGCCGCGTCGGGCGCCTTGCAGGCCATGTTTGCGCATGAGCCGTTCCACGGTGCAGCGCGCCACCTCGATGCCCTCTCGTCGTAGTTGCAGCCAGACTTTGCGGGCGCCGTAGACCGAGTAGTTCTCGGCGTGGACGCGGGTGATCTCGGCGTGAAGGAATTCATCGCGCCGATCGCGTGTGGAGGCCGGGCGGTTGCGGGTGTCGTAGTAGGTGGACGACGCGATCTTGCAGCCGTGCTCGGCGAGCGCTCTGCAGATCGGCTCGACGCCGAACTCCTGTTTATGGGTGTCGATGAAATCGACGATCACGTGTTTCGGCGGTCGAGCTGCGCCGCGAAGAAAGTCGACGCAGATTGCAGAATTTCGTTGGCGCGCTTCAACTCTCGGTTCTCGGCCCGCAGCCGGCGCATCTCTGCTGCCATATCGGTGCTCACACCCGGTCGCTGGCCGGCGTCGACCTGGTCCTTGCGGATCCAGTTCCGCAGGGTCTCGGTCGACCCGATCCCGAGTTTGCTCGCGACCGAGGCGATCGCAGCCCACTCCGAGGGGTGTTGCGACCGGACTTCGGCGACCATCCGCACCGCCCGTTCACGAAGTTCCGGCGGGTACCTCTTCGACGATCCTGACATGACTCCATCCTTCCCAAGCAACGAAGTCTCCAGACAAGCCGGGGGGATTCACTACGCGCGGCCCGAATTAGTTTGGGGTGCGCGCGATGTCGATTCGGATGGTGTCGTTGTCGGGTATGACGAATACGCGGTCTCGGGTGGCTTTCCATTGTTGGGGGAGCAGGATGTAGCGGTCGGGTGTGCGTGCGAGAAGCCAGACGCCGCTGTAGACCCATTTGTAGCGTTCGTCGGGGTGGTCGATGTGGCCGGTGACGGTGCCGGGGCCTTCGATGCCGAGTCTGTCGATGCTGAAGATCATCACCGATGGGTAGTGGTGGAAGTGTTGGTTCTCGGCTTGTTGGGCGGTGGCGGTGCCTTCGCGGTGGGCGTAGGAACCCACTGCCCACAGGCATCCGATGAGAGCGAGGGCGATGAACGCGGCCATGTTGATTCTGAGCGTGGCGGTATCGCTGTCCGCATTGCGCGCACGGATGCCGAGTAGTGCACGATGCCTGATGCGTAGTGCGTTGGAGTATCCGAGCAGTGCGACGCCTGCGATCAGCATGACCGGCAGCCAGAGGCCCAGAGCGCTGGTGATCCCGGCGGGGGTGCTCTCGGGTAGCCGGATGAACATGACCGCTGCGACGAGCACGGTGATCGCTGCACCTGTGGCGCAGGTAGCGGCTACCCACATGCGCAGCACTCGTCGTGGCCTGCGGCGGCGGATCGCGTGCCATTCGGGTAGTCGGCGTGCCGCGAACAACACCATGGTGATGAAGAGCGCGACGACGGCCGGGCGGAAGCCGCCGTTGAGGCTGCGCAGTACGTAGTCTTGGGTGGAGAATCCGAGTAACCGCAGGTCGACGCCGAAATGCTGGTAGTAGGCGCTGGCGTAGGCCCATCCGAAGTAGTAGAGCACACCGGTCACCACTACGGCTTGGGACGCGACGACGGTGATCAGAGACCACGCCGATCCGACGGTCGCGGGTTCACGCGCACTCATGGCGTCCCCGGCTCGACAGACTTATCTTTCGGTGCCGGCGATGTGGGTTCCGGGGGTCCGAAGCCTGACGGCTCTGTCTGGGTGTGCGGCAACGGGGTCGCGGTGGGCGGAATGATTCGGGTGATGATCGGCGGCGAATTCTGTGCCGATGACGGCTGTGTGGTTGGTGCCACGCCGTTGGTTGGGGGTATGGCGTTGGTCGGCAGTTGGCCCTCGGTCGAGGACGGAACTGCGGTCTGCGGCGTCACCGTCGCGGGGATCGTGCTCGGCACGTGTTGTGGATTCTGGTCGCGATCGCGACATCCTCCCGCTACCAGACACAGCCCGACCGCGACGGTCAGGACGGTGGCCTTGACTGAAACAACTGAAATGTTCATTGCGGTCAACCGATCACGTCGGGGTGCTCGACGGGCTGATGGCCCGGAACATCGACTCGGCCTGCACGCTCGATCATCGGACGCGGAGCCGGTGTGCACCTGTGATGCACACAACGATCGCCGGACCTCGAGGGGTTCGATAGCGTAGCCGGTTACTCGACTCGTAGCAGCCCACCTGTACGCCTTGCTTGAGCGGCAGTTCATGTAGTTCGCGGATGATTCTGACGTGCCCGACGGCCTGCAGAACTTGAGGTTTCATTCGGTACGTGCCCGAAGCACGTCGTTCGACCGGTCGCCATGACCTGCTGTTTTGCCGGATTCCGGGGTATCAGGCCCAACCCCCGTCCGTGGGAGATACTTGTAGTTCCGGAAATTGGGGTACTTCGAATCCGGGGTCCGATCGGTTGTGTCGGGGTTCGATCTGCCGCGGCCGTGCAGTCGCGCCTCCCCGCTCAGCATCGGCTGGCGGCGCTACAGCGACGAGATCGCCTACCTCTGGCCGCCGGGGCCTTCTGTAAGGCCTCCGAAGAGAGGTCGATGACGTCTCCTCAAGTGAATGCCACGATCCAGTCGTTCGAGTGGCTACGGATCCACGACGTCGCCTTCACAGGAGTATCCAAATGGCCCTGGATCGTTCGGGCGCTCGTTCCAACCTTCGAACAATAGTTCTGTTGATCGGGGACGGCCCTGGAGTTTGCGGGACTCGAACGAGTTCGCCCAACGTGGTAGCTGAAGATTCGCTCATGTGGAAATGTATCGGCGTGGCGGCGAAGCGACGCGCCGAAGACGTATCGTCGCGGGGCCTGATGGACTCGATGTCGCCGGATCTGCGCCGACGTGACTTCGCACGATGCAGTGCGCATGCTGCTACCTGCCTGCGCGGCCGGAAGCGGCCCGGGCCGTCTCACCAAAATCTCACACTTTCGGAGGGAATCGACCGGTCCTTTTGGGAAGTGTCGGGCAGGATGTGGAACGCGAAAGAGATAAATTTCCAGTACTTTTGGGTGCTATCGAGACCTGTCCGGCAAACTGGAACCTGTGTCAGGTGGTCGCAGGTTCAAATCCTGTCAGCCCGACAGTTGCAAAACCCTTTCCGACCAGCATCGGGAGGGGTTTTGTCATTGTCCGACCACTCGTAGTTGGGGACCATTCGGGGACCTTTGCGGGGCTCGTAGGTGGATGGTGAGCAGGTTGCCGTCGTTCTGGAGCGATTCGATGTCGGGGTGTAGGTAGCGTTGGGTGATCCGAGGGTCGGTGTGTCCGGCGATCTGCTGGAGCCGATGCAGGGGGACTCCGGCGTCGGCGAGCCATGTCAGGCCGGTGTGGCGTAGGTCGTGGCGGCGTAGGTGTTCGTATCCGAGTTTGGTGACCACCTTGTGCCAGTGTGTGGCCTTCTGGAGTACTCCGGTTTGGATGCGGCCGCCGCGTGGTCCGACGAACAGTCGGGCGTCGGTCTTGCCGTTGGAGGCGTCGATCCGTTTGAGTACCAGGGGGCGGATGTCCTCGATGATGGGGATTCTGCGGGATCTCTTTCCTTTCGTGCCTTTGTCTTTCAAGCCTCCGGGACCGGGCGAGGTCTGGCGTCGTAGTCGCCACACCCATTCGCTGGTGTCGATGTCGCCGACCCGGCATCCGGCGACTTCCCCGATGCGGACCGCGGTGCAGGCCGCGAAGATCACGACATCGCCCCATCCTCGGTAGCCGTCGGTCGAGGCGGACACCAGGGAGTCGGCGAGCGTGGTCAAGGTGGCCCAGTCCGGCAGTGCCAGTGATCGAGGGTCGTCGAGTTCGTCTTCGTAGCGTTCGTACTGGCGTTGCCAGCCTACGACTTCCACGCGGTTGCGTTCGATCACCTCGTCGCGGACGGCTTGGTCGAGGACTCGTGCCAGTGCGGCCAATCCGTTCTTGACCGCGGATTTGCTGACGCCGGGGGGCGGGGAGGGGGCCGAGTGATGTCGCGGCAGCGAGGGTCAGATCGGGGATCTGCTCGACGATCGCGAGGACTTCGGCGAGTTCCTCGACGGTGTCGAGCAGCTGTCGCTCGGTGTGCTCGCTGGTCAGGAAGAAACGCAACCGCTCGGTGCCCGCGGGCACCACGGGCGACAGGATGGCGCCCGCGTTGTAACCGCGCTGGAGCATGGCCGCGGCCGCGTATCCGGCGCGGATCTCGCCCGGCACGATGACCGGCACGATCGGGGTGGCCTGCGAATCGGCGAGATCCATGCCGTGTTCGCGCAGCGCGGCGGTGAACAGCGCGGCATTCGACCACAGGCGGGTCAGTCGGTCGGGTTCGTCGCGCACGACGTCCAGACCGGCGTCGACCGCGGCGATGTTGGCGGGGGAGGGTCCCGCGGTGTAGAGCGCCAGCCCGGGGGCCGTGTATTTCAGCGCGGCGATCAGCTCGGCGTCCCCCGCGACGAATCCGCCGGTACTCCCGAGCGCCTTGGACAGGCTGCCCGCCCAGAGGTCGACGAGGTCGGCGGGCAGATCGAAATGCTCGCGGCTCCCGAGCCCGGTCGGTCCGGTGACGCCGAGGGCGTGTGCCTCGTCGACGAGTACCGCGCAGTCGTAGGTGCGTGCGACGGTGGCGATCTCGGCGATCCGCCCGAGGTCGCCGTCCATGCTGTAGTGCCCCTCGATGATCGCCAGGGCCCGGTCGTACTGGTGGCGCGAGGAGCGCAGCAGCGCGGCGAGCGATTCGGGATCGTTGTGCCGGAAGGCCAGCCTGCGGCATCCGGCCCACTGCGTTCCGGCGACCAGGCTGGCGTGGGCCAGGGAATCACACACCGCCACATCGCCTTCGCCGAGCAGGAAGCCGATCACCGCGGCATTGCCGAGGAATCCGCTGGAGGACACCAGCGCCGCGCCCGCCCCGTACGCCTCGGCGAGGCGACGTTCGAGCACGCCGTACAGCGGTATCTCGCCGGTGACGAATCAGCCTGCACGGGGTGTACCACAACGCGACGGTGTGGCACGACCCGGAGCGATTCGATCCGACCCGCCACCTGTCGGAGAACTTGACCACCGAACGCAGGCACGGATCGCTGGCGTTCAGCGCGGGCAGGCGGGTGTGTATCGCCCAGAATTTCGCCGTCATGGAACTGGTGCTGTCGCTGGCCGTGCTGGCACAGCGCCTGACTCTGGATTCGGCGACGCGGGAACCGATCCGGCGGGCTCTGTCGTTCACGGGTGGACCTGATGGGGCGGTGCCGATGCGGGTGACGCGCAGGGACCGACCGTGACAGCTCGCTCGCGCCGAGCCCGGCGTCGTGTCACAGGCCGCGCGCGGCGGCGACCTTCGCAATCTCAGTCCCGGCCGCATCGGCCCCGTACTTCTCGTTCGCGTACAGCAGTCCGAAGGTGAAACCGTGCCTGTCGACGCCGCACGCACCGTGCTTATCGACGCAGTATCGCGCCATGGCTGACGCCGGTATGCGGATCGGTGTCGAAGAGCGCGATGACATCGTAGTCGGCCTCCCACCTTTCCCGATTACTCGCCAGCGCGAGCCACACACTGGTGCAATAACTTCCTTCGCTCGCTCGATGGACGTGCACCCGGTCGTCGGGGGTGATCGCGGGGTCCGCGGTCGGTCCCGTGACCACGAGCAGGCGTCCGGTATCGGAAACGAGTCCTGCGAACCGGGGCGCCTCGGCCCGGTTCAGGGTGAAGATCTCCTCGACGCGCCGGTGACCGGCCGTTGTGTCGAAAGTCAGCAGGACCCCGGAATCCGATTTCACGCGATCCGGTCGGTCACTGACGTCCGGCGTCGCCGATTCGAGAATCGCGACAACGGATTTCGAGGTCCGCCCGGACCGCTCGTACGACATCGCGATCCGCAGCGCGGTGAAGGGGGAGCCGAGGCCCTGGCCGGTGACGGCGAGGCTGTGCGCGCGGCCCCCGGTCAGTCGATTCAGGTGGGTGACCGCCGTGAGGTAGGGGCGGCTGTCGGGGAGCGCGAAAGCGAGCAGGGCGAGGTCGCCGCCGAAGCTCTCGGCCGGGATCTGCGCGACGAGCCGATCGACGAGGTCGATATGGTCGGCAGGGCGCGGTTCATCGTCGAGTTCGGACCCGATCACCGTGGCCGTGGTACCCAGTCGAAGCGCCATCGTTACCGTGCTCCTTTGTCGGCGGGCGGCGTGAAGACCATCGCGGAGAATGTCATACCGAATCCGATCGCGATGAACATCGACGGCCGTCCCGGTTCGAATCGTCCTTCGTTCGCGAGGGTGACGTAATTGATCAGCACGTCCGAACCGAGGCAATGGCTGTACCGGGGGACATTGTCGACGAAGAATTTGCTGCGGAGTCCTTCGTCGTGGACCGTTTCGGTCCAATAGGTGAGATTCGGGTTCGGCGGTATGACGATTTGCAGATCGTCGAGGGTATAGCCTGCCGTCTTCGCGGCTTCCTCCATGACGCCGAGGAGATTGCGCGGCCGCTCCTCGGCGGATGCTTTACCCAATACCGCCGTCATATTGATGGGGTCGCAGTATTCCCCTTTGGATACGGTCGCGAAGGATCGAACCGTCGCGCCTGTGCCATTGAGGGACACCAGGCACGACGCCGAACCGTCGGCCACGATGCAGGTATTACCCAATAGCTTTTCGACCCGGCTCATCGGTTTATCGCCCGCGACGATCAGCGCGCGGGCGTCGGGGTCGCTGTGATCGCGCAGCAGCGCGCCGGCGATGTCGACCGCCGCCAGAGGGACAGCGCAATTCTGTTGCGTCAGTGTGAATGCCGTGGCGTGCTCGAGGTCGAGCAGCTGCGCGAGATCCGCCGCGATGTCGTGTCCGGGGGTCGTCGGGCGCGGCAGACCCTGGCAATGGATGAGGTAGCGAACGGATTGCCTGTCGGTCTGTTCCAGCACGCGTCGCGCGGGCGGCAGCACCAGGTCGTAGAAGTCGAGCTCGGGATCGTAGTGCATGCGGTCGAGTCCCTGGAACCGGCGGAACATATGTGTTTGCGCGGCGTTCAATTCCAGCTCGACGGCTCGTTCTTCTACAGTCGCCGTGCGGTCGGGGAAGAACGATTCGACCACGTCTATCGTGACGGCCGGATCTTGTGGCTTGGTTTCCACTCGCACTCCTGTGGGTTGCCTGCTTCGGTAACCAGCATCTTCGATGCGGGCACGGCGACACAAGACGGCGCGCACTACATTATCGTTAGGTCGGCACTATGTCGTGTTAATAACGCGGCCCGATCCTAGTGAAAACCTAGAGTGCTTTTTCTTGCGCCGCGGCCCCTGGCGAAGAAGACTCTCAATAGTGTCCGGAGAAGTGGCTGTCGAGGTGAATCGAGATCATCTCGCGGCGCTGCGGCAGCACGACAGCGCGATGAAATGGTTTCCTGAGAACGACAGGGGCATCGAATTGAATGGCACTCTCAATCTGATTGAATGGTCGGCCACCTCGCCTTTCGGGGTCGGCCGCGCCGCGTTCTCCGAGGGTGTGCGCGCCGGTATGGGGCGGGCCGGAGCAGTCGAACCGGTGTCGGGTCCGGCGGGCGGTGCGTGCCTGATACCGGATTTCGATGTCCGGGCGGCCCTCGGCAAGAAGGGCACGCGGACGATGAATCGCCTGACTGGCATGGCGGTGATCACCGTCGGCCAACTGCTCGGTGCGATGGACGAAGAGGTTCCCGCCGAAGAACTCGGCCTGGTCCTCGGAACAACGGTGGGCAGCGCGCAGAGCGCGATGGACTTCGTGCGGGCGTCGTTGACTGCGGACGAACCGTTCCGGGTCGAGTCCGGCCTCATCCCGTACGCGGTGATCAACGGCTCCGCGGGGCAGTGCGCGATCTGGCACAAACTGCGCGGCCCGAATGCCACGGTGGCCGCGGGTCGCGCGGCGGGTCTGCTCGCCCTCAACTACGCGCGCCGACTGTTGCTGACGGGCCGCGCGCGGACGGTGCTCGCGGGGTCGGCCGAGGAATACTCCGAAGCGAGGCATTGGATAGCGCGTGCGGCCGGTGAGACGGCCGATCCGCTGGGCGAGGGCTGCGCGATGTTCGCGCTCACGAACTCCCCGGTGGCCGAGCCCATCGCCGAGATCCACGCGATCCAGGTCATGAACTGCACGGATGGCGACTGGCGAGCGGTGGTTCGGATGTGTGTCGATCGCGTCCTGGCCACCGCCGGGATCGAAGCGGCCCGAGTGCGCCTCGCGTGCCCGTCCGGCGCGCCCAACGAACTCGGCGACGGTGAGCTGGCCGCGCTCGGCGAAATACTGCCGGACGCTGTGCTGTTGGAGCCGATCGGGCGGTTGATCGGGGAGACGCACGCCGTGTCGGCGGCCTTCCAACTCGCCGCTGTGCTCAGTGTCGCCGACCGGGATCCTTCGCTCGCGGGCGGATTCGCTGTCGTCACCTCCGTCGATGACAGCGGCACGACCGCCGCCGCGCTGCTGCGGTTGCGATGACGAGTCTCGTGGGCACGGTTCAGGAGATCGTCCTGGACGCGGAGGGGGTCCGGTTGTCGGCGCTGCTGAGTATGCCCGACGACCGCCCGCCCACCGGGGTCATCGTCGCCCTGCACGGTACGGGTATGCGGGCGGGCTACTTTCACGCCGGTGCGGTGCCGGGCCAGTCCCTCCTCGATCTCGGCGCCGAACTCGGCTGGTCGGTGCTCGCCGTGGACCGCCCCGGCTACGGGTTGTCGGCCGCGGAGTTTCCGGATGGTCGGTCGGTGGCCGCGCAGGCCGAGATCCTGTGTGCGGGGCTGCGAGATTTCGACTCCAGGTACCCGGTGGGTGCGGGATTCGGTTTGGTGGCCCACTCTTTCGGCAGCAAGGTCGCGCTCGCGGTGATCGATCGGAGGGCGGGAGCCGGGTTGATCGGGCTCGACGCGTCGGGTTGCGGGCTGCGGTTCGCGGTCGATCCGGCGGAGTTCCTGGCGCACCCCAAATGGCAGTCCGTGCTGAACTGGGGGTTGCTGCGGGACTACCCGCCCAAGACTTTTCAGCTCAGCGCCGCGCTCGTGGCGCCGACGCCGGCGGTGGAGGTCGGCGAGGCGCTGACCTGGCTGTCGCAATTCTCCGACATCGCCGGTAGGGTCGGCATTCCGGTCCGTTTCACCTTCGCCGAGCGGGAGCGGTGGTGGTGTCACGGCGAGGAAGCGGTGGCCGAGTTGACAGGCCTGTTCCCCGCCGACATCGCCCGTGTGGACCGGCAATCCAGTGCAGGCCACAACATCAGTCTCGGGTGGACCGCACGTGCCTACCACCTCCGTGTCCTCGCGTTCATGGAGGAATGCCTGCTGATGAAAGGAAGATAATGTCGGAGTCCCCGATCGAGTTGGCGGTCGTCATAGGCAGTGTCAGGCAGGCTCGCTTCGGACCGACGGTCGCGAAGTGGTTCGCGGCCGAGGCCGACGCACACGACACCGTCCGAGTCGATCTCATAGATTTGCTGGATTACCCACTGCCCCTGAGTATCCCGGCCTTCGGGCAGGCCCCCGAGCCGTCGGTGGCGGAAGTCCACGGGCGCCTGGGCGCACGTCTGGCCGCCGCCGACGCGTTCGTGGTGGTGACGCCGGAGTACAACCACACCGTGCCGGCCGGTCTGAAGAACGCCATCGACTGGTACAACGCGGAATGGATGGCCAAGCCCGTCGGGCTGGTCTCCTACGGCGGGATGGGCGGTGGTCTGCGCGCGGCCGAACATCTGCGCCAGATCTTCGCCGAGGTGCACGCGGTCACGGTCCGCGACATGATCAGCTTCCACAACGTGTGGGGCGAATTCACGGAGGCGGGCGTACCCGCCGACGCGGAAGCCGCAGGCGTCGCGGCGAAAAAGCTTATCGATCAATTGGTGTGGTGGGCGCAGGCGCTGCGCGAGGCGAGAGAACGGCGGCCCTATGCGGGCTGAGCACGCGCCGCCACTCGGCGGCGCACCCGATCGCATCGAATGGCAGTCCGAGTCGGAGTCCGGGGTCGATCTTCTGGCGTACAAGCTCATCCGCGCCGATGATCCTTATCTCGCCGGTCATTTCCCGGATTTCACCATCTATCCTGGCGTCTTCCTGATCGAGTCCGTCGGCCAGGTGGCCGACGAGTTCGCCAGATCGCTCGAGCTCTGGCTCGAACTGGCCGCGGTGGACTCCGTTCGATTCAGCGCGCCCGTGATACCCGGTGACACGCTGGCTATTTCGTGCCGGTGCAGTGTCACGGCGGATTCGGCTGTGGCGGTGCGCGCCGAATGCCGCAACGACAATGCTGTCCGCGTGGCCCAGTTGCGGCTGACCTATCGGATCGGCGGGAGCAATCGTGCTTGATCAGGCGATGATTCGGCAGATCCTGCCGCACCGCGATCCGATGCTGCTGGTGGATCGGGTCGACGAGATGACCTCGGGCGAGACCTTGGTGGCGGTGAAGGCGATCACCGCCACCGAGCCCTGCTACCGCGCGGCACTCGCGGCCGCGCCGCCGGGCGGCTTCGCCTACCCGCGTCCGCTGATCGTCGAATCCTTCTGTCAGAGTGGCGCGTTGCTCTGGCTGGCGGGGATCCGCACCTCCGGTGCGGAGTCGCCGGGGCAGCTCGTATTCGCGGTGGCGAGGGACGTGGTCTTCCACCGGCACGCGTATCCCGGTGACGTGCTGAGGCATTCGGTGCGTATCACCAAGGTGGTGGGCGACAACGCGTTCCTCACGGGGCGGACGTGCATCGGTGATCAGCCCGCCATGGAGGTGGGCACGATCGTCGCCGCGGTGCGCAGGCCCGAGGTGCTCGAACGCGAGAGTTGATATCCGGCAAGGTCTTCGACATCACTCAGGAGAATGACATGGAATCAGCGGATTCATCCGATGAGGCGTCGAACAACGAGATCCCCAAGGCGCCGCTCGGGTATGTCGTCAAATTGCTCGACGCGGCACTGACAGGTTACGTGGACAAGCTGCTCGGGCAGCGGTATCAGCTCGGCCGAGGGCACTGGCAGGTACTGCGGACGATTTCCGCGTATCCCGGACTCGATTTCGCTCGGCTCGCCGACTCCGCGCGCGCCTTCTTCGAGGAGGCCGAACTGCGAAAGCTCGTCGACGACCTGGTGGAAAGAGGCTGGGTGGTGGTGGCCGACGGCAAAGGCGCGCTGTCCTTGACCGAGGACGGCAGCGCCGGGTTCCGAGCGATGGAACGGACCCAGAACGGCTCGTCCGCGATTTTGCGGCGCGGAATCTCCGCCGCCGAATACGAATCGGTGCTCAATCTGATGTTCACCATGATCAACAATATCGAGAACACCGACCCGATGGATCCGACAATTCCGTGACCGTCGCGGTCGCGGAAATATCCACCCGACGTCGATGGGCATTGTTGATGGTCCTCGCGGCCAATATGCTCATCGACGCGGTGGAAGTGTCTGTGATGATTGTCGCGGCGCCCTCGATCGAACGGGATCTCCAGCTCGGTCCGGTCGGGGCGCAGTGGCTCATCAGTGGTTTCGCGCTCGGCATGGGCGCACTCCTACCGTTCAACGGCTGGATTGTCCAACGATTCGGCAGACGCCGCTCCTATCTCGCGGCGCTGCTCGTCTTCGCGGCGGCGTCCGCGGCGGCAGGCGTGGTCGACAACCTGTACTTCTTGGTTCTCACCCGCGTCGTCAAGGGGTTGAGCGCCGCCTTCACCGCGCCGGCCGGATTGGCCATCATCAGCACTGCGTTTCCGGTCGGCGCCGAGCGTGACCGCGCGGTCTCGGTGTACACCCTGGCGGGCGCGGGCGGATTCACCACCGGGCTGATGGTGTCGGGTTTGCTGTCCGAGGCCAGTTGGCGGTGGGCGGTGGTATTCCCCGCGCCGCTGGTGCTCGCGCTGTTCGTCGCGGGAATGCGCTTGCTGCCCACCGACGCTGCTTCCGGAAAGCGTTACGCCCGAACGAGTATCGATTTGATCGGACCGGTGCGACGCGCCGCGGCGGGCGGCGGGTTGCCGCGCTCGGCGCTCGGCGCGGCGGCCCTCAACGGCTCCTACCTCGGCCTGCTGTTCATCGTGACCAGGCAACTGCAGGAAGGGCTCGGCTGGGGTCCGGCGCGCACCGGGCTGGCGTTGTTGCCCGCGAGCATTCCGCTCGTGGTGACGGCGCTGCATTCAGGACGAATGGTGCGCCGCGTCGGTGCGGCGCGCCTCATCGCCGTCGGCGCGCTGGCGCCGCCCGTCGGTTACGCGGTGTACGCGCTGCGGGAGCCGCCCGCGAGTTACCCGGCGGACGTGCTGCCGACGCTGCTGTTCGTCGCGGCCGGGTTCGTGCTGTGTTTCACCGCACTGAACACGCAGGCCGTGGAGCGGGCCGCCGACGCCGATCGAGCGGTGGTCGGTGGCGTGTATCAAGCGTCGGTCCAAGCGGGTGCGGTAGCCGTCTTGGTCCTGGTTTCCGTCGCTCTGGCCGTCGAAGACGACAGCGCCCGCGCGGCGACGGTGCTGATCACGGCGGTCGGGCTGTTCGGCTCGATCGTCGGTGCCGTCGGTGTCATCCCGCACCGTCGTCGTTCGAATGGGGAGTAACCAGATGAAGGGCCTTATCTTCGCGAGCGGTGGCGCGGACGCCGAATTGCGGCCGCTCGTCGCATCGATGCCGAAGTATCTCATTCCGATCGCCAACCAGCCGATGCTGATCCATATCCTGCGACAAGTCCGCGATATGGGAGTGACCGAGGTAGGAATTGTCGCCGGGGAGTTCGCTTCCCGTATCGCCGACGAAATCGGCGACCCGGCGCGGCTCGGGCTGTCCATTACCTACATTCTGCAATCCGCGCCACTCGGTCTCGCGCAGGGAGTCCGGTCGGCGCGCGACTTTCTCCGCGACGACGATTTCGTGGTCTACCGGGGCGATTGCCTGCTCGGTAACGGGATCGTCGACACGGCTCTGGAATTCCAGGAGCGGCGCCCCGCCGCGCAAGTGGTGGTCGCCAAGGTGATCGACCCCACCGGATTCGGCGTCGTCAGGATCGGCGACGACGGTTCGGTGACCGAACTCGACGGAAAGCCGGAGCAGGCGCGCGACGATATAGTTCTGACGGGCGTTTATTTCTTCACGTCGACCATCCACGGGGCGGTGGATTCGATCCCGCACGACGCGGAAGAACGGTATCTCGCCGATGCCGTGCAATGGTTGTTGGATCGCGATTTCCCGGTCGTGGCCAGTCAGTTCGACGGGCCGTACATCGATATGGGCGACGTGCTCGATGTCCTGGAATGCAATCAGAAGGTGCTAGAGGATCTGCGGTCGTCGGTCGCGGGCCAGGTCGACGGATTCAGCGAGTTGATCGGCTCGGTCGTGGTGGAGAAGGGCGCGAGCATCGTCCGATCCAGAATCGAGGGTCCGGTCGTCATCGGCGCCGGAACCGCGGTGCAGGACAGTGATATCGGGCCGCACACGTCCATCGGGCGGCACTGTGAGGTGCGGTCGTCCGAGATCACCTATTCGATACTCATGGACCGGTCGTCGGTCTCCGCCGTACGCAATATGCGCAGCTCGATCATCGGCCGCGCCGCGTCGGTATCCGGTGTGGCCGAACGGGGCCGGGTCCTGATCTCCGACCACTGCCGCGTCGAAGCGATGTGAATCGGCTCCTCGGATTCGCCGTGCGCGGCGCTCATCGCTCGAACCATTTTCTTCGAAAGGCGGAACAACCATGTCGCAAGCACAGCAGGTGGCCCTGGTCAGCGGCGCCACCAGCGGAATCGGCCTCGCCGTCGCGCGACTGCTCGGGGAGCAGGGGCGCAGGGTGTTCCTCTGCGCGCGCAACGCGGAGAATCTCACCGCGACGGTAGAACAGTTGCGGGAGAAGGGGATCGAGGCCGACGGCATCGCCTGTGACGTTCGCTCGCCCGAGCAGGTCGCCGCGTTCGTGCGGGCCGGTGTCGATCGGTACGGCCCGGTCGGGGTGCTGGTGAACAACGCGGGACGCAGCGGCGGCGGTGCCACCGCGCACATCGAGGACGAACTCTGGCTCGATGTGATCGAGACCAACCTCAACAGCGTGTTCCGCATGACCAGGGAGGTACTGACCACCGGCGGGATGTCGGCGCAGGGCTGGGGCCGCATCATCAATATCGCGTCGACGGCAGGCAAGCAGGGCGTGGTGCTCGGCGCCCCGTATTCCGCCTCCAAACACGGCGTGGTCGGATTCACCAAGGCGCTCGGCAACGAATTGGCGCCGACCGGCATCACGGTGAACGCGGTCTGCCCCGGATACGTGGAAACGCCCATGGCCCAGCGGGTTCGGCTCGGCTACGCCGCCGCCTACGACACCACCGAGGACGCGATCCTCGAGCGTTTCCAGGCCAAGATTCCGCTCGGCCGGTATTCCACGCCGGACGAGGTCGCGGGGCTGGTCGGCTATCTGGCGTCGGATACCGCGGCCTCCATCACCGCGCAGGCGCTGAATGTCTGCGGCGGACTCGGAAACTTCTGAACCCTCACCCGAGACAGGGAGAAACATCATGCCAGACACGCAAACTCGGCAGGTGGAGCACGACATCGAGGTGCTCGCTCCGGCGTCGGTGATCTATCAGTTGATCGCCCGCGTGGAGAACTGGCCGCGCATCTTTCCGCCGACCGTGCACGTGGAGTACCTGGAGCGCGGCGCGGGCGCGGAACGCATTCGGATCTGGGCCACGGCGAACGGCGCTGCGAAGAGCTGGATTTCGCGGCGGACGCTCGACTCGGACGCGCTGCGCATCGAATTCCGCCAGGAGGTGTCCGCGCCTCCGGTCGCGTCGATGGGCGGCGTCTGGATCATCGAGCGCCTGTCCGACAGCGCGTCGCGAGTCCGTCTGCTGCACGACTACCGTGCGGTCGACGACGACCCGGACGGTCTGGAGTGGATCGATCGCGCGGTCGATGCCAACAGCCGGTCGGAACTGGCCGCGCTGAAAGCCAATATCGAGGCGGGATATCGGGATTCGGAACTGCTCATGTCCTTCGATGACACGGTGCGCATCGGCGGCTCGGCCGAGGACGTGTACGACTTCCTCAACGAGGCCCAGCTGTGGACCGAGCGGCTGCCGCACGTGGCGAAGGTGGAATTGACCGAGGACAGCGCCGGACTGCAACTGCTGTCGATGGACACCCGCACCAAGGACGGGTCGACCCACACCACGACCTCGGTGCGGGTGTGCATTCCGCACGAGCGGATCGTCTACAAGCAGATCGTCGTGCCGGCGTTGATGACCTTGCACACCGGGTACTGGCTGCTGGCCGCGGACGGCGGCGAGACCGTCGCCACCTCCCAGCACACGGTGGTGATCAATCCGGCCAACATCACCGCGGTCCTCGGCGCGGACGCCGATCTCGCGGCGGCGCGTGACTTCGTGCGCACCGCGTTGAGCGGGAACAGTCGCGCGACGCTCGGTCACGCGAAGGAGTACGCCGAGTCGCGAGCCCGAGAACACGTTCGGCCGTGACGGCGACGCTGGATACCGATGTCCTCGTCGTCGGGGCGGGACCGGTCGGGTTGCTGCTGGCGGGCGAACTGCGGCTGGGCGGCGCCGAGGTCACGGTGGTGGATCGGCAATCGGCGCCGACCAGCCAATCGCGCGCGTCGACCCTGCACGCCAGGACCATGGAGATCCTGGATCAGCGGGGTCTGCTCGACGAGCTGGGCGATCCGCCCGTCGACCCGATGGGGCATTTCGGCGGCATTCCGGTGCCGTTGGACGTCGTGGCGAGTCCGTACCAGGGACAGTGGAAGGTTCCGCAGGATCGGACCGAGCAGTTTCTCGCCAAGTGGGCGATCGGTCTCGGCGCCCGAGTACATCGCGGCTGGGAACTGTTCGACTTCGACACCGAAAGACACCGCGTCCTCGCGCAGTTGCGCGGCCCGGACGGGCACCTCGCGGTGCGAGCCCGCTACCTGGTGGGTTGCGACGGCGAACACAGCACCGTGCGGCATCTGCTCGCCACCGAGTTCCCCGGCGCCGACGCGAAACGCGAACTGCTGCGCGCCGATGTCGCGGGCATCGAGATTCCGAACCGGCGATTCGAGCGCTTGCCCGCCGGGCTCGCCATCGCGGCTCGCCGACCGGATGGCCTGACCAGGGTCATGGTGCACGAATGGCACGCCGCGGTCAGGGAGCCGGGTACCGAGCCGACGTTCGCCGAGGTCGTCGCGGCCTGGGCACGGGTCACCGGTGAGGACATCGGCGGCGGTACGCCGGTGTGGGTCAACGCGTTCGGTGACGCCAGTCGGCAGGTCGCCCGGTATCGCGTCGGGCGTGTACTGCTCGCAGGCGACGCCGCGCACGTCCAGATGCCGGTCGGAGGTCAGGCCCTCAACCTCGGCCTCCAGGACGCGATGAATCTGGGCTGGAAGTTGGCGTCGGTGATTCGCGGCTGGACCGATCCCGAGATATTGGACAGCTACCACGACGAACGGCACGCGGTGGGCGCCGAGGTCCTGGCCGGTATCGCCGCGCAGAGCCTGGTGCTGCTCGGCGGGCCCGAGGTGGATCCGCTGCGGTCGGTGCTGACGGGTCTGCTCGAGGTCGACGAGGTGCGCGCGCGGCTGGCGTCGGTGATCACCGGTCTCGGCGTCGACTACTCCGATGGCGAGCGGGGCGACGGTGTGCTGACCGGCACGCGGCTGCCGCCGACCGAGTTGACGACCGACACCGGCGCCACCACGACGACCGAATTGCTGCGCCCGGCAACGGGTCTGCTGCTGCGACCGGGCGCGGCGGGGCGCTCGCCCGGACTCGAAGGACCGTGGGGCCATCGGGTCCGGACCGTGCACGCCCGCGCGCCGATGGAGTCGGTGCTGTCGAGCTTCGACACGGTCCTGGTGCGCCCGGACGGGTACGTGGCGTGGACCGACCGGGCGGGCACCGACCCGAGGCAGGCGCTGACCCGCTGGTTCGGCCGTCCGTGAGCGCGGGCCCGACCCGACAGACAGACGAGACAACGTAGGTAGGTATGGATGAGCAAGGAGAATTCCATGGGTAAATTGGCGAACAAGACCGCGCTGGTGACGGGATCGAGCCGAGGGATCGGCCGGGCGGCCGCCCTACGTATCGCGGCCGAGGGTGCGGTGGTCGCGGTGCATTACGCGACGAACACCGATGCCGCCAAGCAGACGGTCGCCGCGATCGAGGAACAGGGCGGGCGCGCTTTCGCGGTACAGGCCGAACTCGGGGTGCCCGGCGACGTGGACACCCTCTTCGAGGGTCTGACCGCGGGATTGCGGGAACAGACCGGCGAGACCGCTCTGGACATCCTGGTGAACAACGCGGGCGTGATGGGCGGCGTCGGCCTAGAGGACATCACGCCGGAGCAGTTCGACCGCATGATCGCGGTGAACGCGAAAGCGCCGCTGTTCCTGGTGCAGAAGGTGCTGCCGATCCTGCGCGACGGCGGCCGCGTCATCAATATCGGTACCGGCCTGCTCCGTTACGCCAATCCCGACGAGATCGCGTACTCGATGAGCAAGGGCGCGCTGGATCAGATCAGTTTGCATCTCGCCCGGCTGCTCGGGCCGCGCGGCATCACCGTGAACACGGTGGCGCCCGGCGTGACGAATACCGGAAGCCCGATCTTCGACATGCCGGAGGTGCGGGAGGTATTGGCGAACATGACCGCGTTCAAGCGGATCGCCGAGCCCTCGGACGTGGGTGACGTGGTGGCCTTCCTCGCGTCGGACGACGCCCGCTGGATCACCGGAACCTTCGTCGACGCCAGCGGCGGAACCCTGCTGGGCGGCTGAGCGATGATCGGGGGACGTTGTGCAGGACCGGGATGCGGATCGCGGCCGCGTCCGGTGCACGGGCGTACGCGCTTGTGCGAAGGGTGTTTCGGGGCGCTGCGCGCCGAGGTGAGTGCGCTGCCGCGACTCTTCGAGGAGCACGGCGCCGCGCTGGAGGGCTCTTCGGCGCGGATGCTGCGACCTCGGACCGGTGCCGGGTCGGCCGCCGCTCCCGGAATCCGGTTCAATTTCGAGGCCTCGGAGATCCGCTCGGAGATCCTGTCACTGCTCGCGTCCTGGTCGGGACTGGTCGTCGACGAGCGCGGTGTCGCGGCGCCTCGCCGTGACACCGCGTCCCTCGCGGCGTTCCTCGACGTGCATCTGGACTGGCTCGCGGCACACGAGACGGCCTCGGATGCGGCCGAGGAGTTCGCGCGGCTGGCGCGGCGGGCCCGCGGCGCGGGACGCGCCGAGACCTCCCGCCGCGTGGTGGTCGGCTGCTGCGTCGAGCGCGGCTGCGAGGGCAGGCTCGGCGTGGTAGCGCGCGCGGGCGGCTCCGATGTGGTCTGCGATGCCGACGCGGCCCATCAATGGAGTTCGTCGGAGTGGACGCGGCTGGCGCGGCAGCTGACCGGCCCCGCCGCGACCACCCGCTGGCTGAGTGCCCCTGACATCGGTCGGCTGTGGAATATGGCGGTGGGCAGCGTCTACCGGCACGCCAGTGTCGACGGGTGGCGCAAGCGCTCTAGCGCGGGCCGAACCTATTACGCGGAGGCCGATGTCGAGCGGACGTTCGCGGCGCGCCGAGGTCGCGCCGGGGCGTAGTGCGCGATCACGACAGGGCGTACTGTGAAGGACTATCGGCATGTTCTGCCCGAGCTCGAGCACCAATCACAGCCCCAGTCACGGCCGAGTCGCAGCGACTCGGCCCAGCGACCCAGCCCGGCGATGCGCCGTGGACCGGAAATCTGTTGAGAGGCAACCCATGCAAGTCGACATCTGGTCGGATGTGTTGTGCCCCATGTGTTTCATCGGCAAGCGTAGTTTCGAGATGGCGCTGGCACGCTTCGAGCACCGCGATGCCGTGGAAATACGCTGGCGCGCATTCGAACTCGACCCGCAGATGGCGCGGGAGCCGCACTTGACGCTGATCCAGCAGCACCACCGCGATTTCGGCGGTTCCGCGCGGGCCGCCGAGGAGCGGATGGCGCAGATCGCCGCGATAGCGCTGCGGGCGGGTCTGCACTACGACCTCGCGCGGGCCATGCCGGTGAACAGCTTCGACGCGCATCGGCTCGGCAAGCTGGCCGATTCGGTGGATCTGGGCGAGGCGATGCGGGAGCGGCTGATGCTCGCCTACACCTGCGAGGGCGCGGTGATCACCGACGCCGACACCTTGGCCGGGCTCGCGGAGCAGGTGGGCATCGACCCGGACGCGGTGCGAAAGATGTTGGTGGGCGACGATTTCACCGCCGACGTGCACGCCGACGAGGAGCAGGCGCGGCAGCGGCGCATCACCGGCGTGCCGACGTTCGTCGTCGACGGCTCGTACACATTCTCCGGACTTCGAGAGCCCGACGATTACCTTCGGTCGCTGCGCGGCGCGGTGGCCTCCGCGTAGGAGGCCAGGCCGCGCAGGATGATGTCGAGGCCGAGCTCGAAGCGGGCGTCGCCGTCGGCGTCGGTGAGGGGATGGGCGAGGGCGACGAGGATCGGGAAGCGTTCCGGCGGAAGCTGTTCCAGATACCCGCGCATCTGCGAGGAGAGGTCCTGCCGGTCCGGCTCGTCGTCGCCCGCTTCCGGCTGTCGGTACTTGTCGCAGATGATGGCGGTCGCGCCGATGTAGCTGCCGAGCAGGTCGACGGCGTAGGCGGCGACCCGGTCGGGCAGCCCGCCCGCGCGGGTGAGGGCGAGCAGATTCTCCATCGCGGGCAGCCCGTTGGGGCCGAAGGGGGCTCGCCCCAACGTCACTCGGGCCAGGTCGCGGTGGTTGAGCATCACGCGAAGGGCGTCCCGGCAGTACTGCTCGAGCGGCTTCTGCCAGTCGTCCGGGTCGACCTCGGGGATGGGCACCTCGCTCAGGACGTGGTCGAACATCAGCTCGATAAGATTGTCCTTGTCGGCGACGTGGGCGTACAGGGCCGACGCCGTGGTGCCCAGCTCGTCGCCGAGCCGCCGCATGGACAGGGCGTCGAGACCTTCGGTGTCGACGATCGTCATCGCAGCGTCGATGATGCGCTGCCGGCTCAGTGGTTCGCGAGCCAGCGGTTCGCGGGTCGGGCGAGCGGGGTTGGTCCGCCACCACGGCGGCGTCGGGAACGTGTTGTCGCTGCTCATGCTGTATGACCTCCGTCGATCAGTGTACATAGGGCGAACAACGTTCTCGGTCGAACACTGTTCTTCGCTGAACGCCGTTCTTGACATGAACACTGTTCTGTCGAAGAATGCTGTTAACCATTGCCCGTCCTTCGGGCGCGTCCAGTCCCCGCGGAGGCCACAGTGTCAAACCTGCCCGACCCGGTTCTGCGCAAGCAGCAGTCGGAGCCGCAAGTCTCCGAGCCGCAAGTCGACGAGAAACCGTCGAGAACCGCGTGGCTCATCGCGCTGGTCACCATCGGCGCCTCGTTGATGGACCTGCTCGATGCGACGGCGATCAGCGTCGCCAGCCCCTCCATTCGCAGCAGCTTCGAAGCCTCGACCTCGGCGTTGCAGTGGATGATCGCGGCCTACACCCTGACCTTCTCGGTCATGCTGATCGCGGGCGGCCGCCTCGGCGACGTCTTCGGCCGCAGGAACGTGTTCCTCATCGGCCTCGTCGGTTTCGTCGCAGCCTCGGTGGCCTGCAGTCTCGCGCAGTCGGCGGATGTCCTGATCTTCACCCGCGCGATCCAGGGCGCCTTCGCCGCGGTCATGATCCCGCAGGGATTCGGCCTGGTGCGCGCGGCGTTCCCGCCGGGTAAGGCCGCGATGGTCTTCGGCGTGATGGGTCCGATCATGGGCATCGGCGGCATCGCGGGTCCCATTCTCGGCGGCCTGCTTGTCGGCGACCTCGGCTGGCGCGCCATCTTCTGGATCAACATCCCGATCGGAATCGTGGTGCTGATCGGCGCCCTTCGCCTGCTGCCGCACGATGAACGTCAGGCGGGCGAGCGGCCGAGACTGGATGTGATCGGCCTGCTGCTCGCGTCGGCGGCGGTGTTCCTGTTCGCCTACCCGATCGTGCAGGGCCGCGAGGCGGACTGGGCGGCGTGGACCTGGATCATGATGGCCTGCTCGGTCGTGGTGCTCGCTCTCTTCGGGGTGCATCAGCTGATGCGCCGTCGGGCCGGTCGGGACCCGTTCATCGAGCCGTCGCTGTTCCGCAAGCGGGCCTTCAACGCGGGTCTGCTGGTCCAATTGCTTTTCAACGGAGGATTTCTGGGCATGTCGGTGATCGGCACGCTGTTGCTCCAGATCGGATTGAACTTCTCGCCGCTGCACGCGGGCTCGACGCTGTTGTGGTGGATGCTCGGCACCCTGCTGAGCATGGGTCTCGCGCAGAAGTTCGCGCAGATCTATCCGCGCAGAGTGTTGCAGATCGGCCTGATGATGCTGGCGCTCAGCATGGCGGTCGCGGCGGTGACGATTCGGCACTACGGCGCCGACCTCACCAGCCTGACCATCGGACCCGCGCTGCTCATCGGCGGTTTCGGAATGGGTATGTGCTACGCCCCGATCTTCGGCGTGATCCTCGCGGCGGTGGACGACCGCGAGGTGGGCTCGGCGTCGGGCCTGGTGAACTCCTTCCAGCAGCTCGGCGGCGGGATCGGCGTCGCGGTGTTCGGCACGTTGTTCTTCGGCTGGGCGACCGACCACGGCGTCTTCGAGGCGGCCCAGTACACCTACTGGATCGCCGCCGCGGCCCTGCTGTTCACCTGGGCGGTCGCCTTCCTCGTCCCGAAGACCGCACGCTCCGCGGAAGAGCTGGCTGCGGCTGAGTGATATGCACTGAACCGCCTCCGACCGAGTCGGTCCGAATACCCGCCATTGTCGCAATGGCGGGTATTCCTTTTTCCAGAACAAGCGGGTGGGAGACGGTGTCGCCGAGACACCGTGATCATCGCCGCGCTAGGTGAGATGGGAGCGGATACATGGCCGACTTCGACGCGGTGGTGATAGGCGCGGGCAACGCGGGCCTCACCGCTGCCGCGACTCTGCAGCGCGCCGGGGCGCGCACACTGCTGGTGGAACGGCACAATGTGCCGGGCGGCAGCGGAACCTCTTTTCGCCGTGGACGTTTCGAATTCGAGGTGGCGCTGCACCAACTGTCCGGTGTCGGCGTCGATCATCAACCGGGATTGCGCACCGGCCTGTTCCGCGATCTGGACATCGTCGACCGATTGGAGTTCGTGCAGGAGAGCGAACTCTATCGGGCCTTCGTGCCGGGGCAGGTGGATCTGACACTGCCCGCAGGCTGGGGCGCGGCGGTCGACACGATCGAAGACGCGTTCCCCGGCAACGGCATTCGTGCTCGCGCGTTCTTCGACCTGGTCCGCAAGGTGACGGTCTGGCAGACGGCGGCACAGCGCGGCCGACCGGGTGATCAGCTCGATCCGCTGCTCTTCGCGTACGGCTTGCGCAGCGCCAAGGACGTGCTCGACGAGTTCTTCGACGACGATCGGCTGAAATTCGCGTTGGGCGCGTACTGGACCTACCTCGGCCAGCCACCCTCGCAGCTGCCGTTCCTGGATTTCGCGATGATCCTCTACGTCTACGTCCAGTTCAAGCCATGGCACATCCGCGGCGGCTCACAGGCGATGTCGTCGGCGATCCTCGATTCCTTCTTGCGGGCGGGCGGCACCGTCCGATTCAACACCTCTGTGCACGGCATCAATACCGACGGAACTCGGGTGACCGGAATCCGGCTCGACGACGGCGAGACAGTGAGCGCCGCCGAGGTGGTGTCCAACGCGTCGTTGCCGAGTACCTACGCGATGCTCGAAGGCATCGCGGTGCCGTCGGCTGCGCGCCGCGACCTCGGCAGCCGCCGGGTTGGGGTCTCCGGATTCGTCTTGCACATGGGTCTGGACGCGAGTGCGGCCGAGCTCGGATTCACCACGAGCACAAGCCTTCTCGCCGCGAGCACCGATGACGACGTGACCTTCGCCGCGGCGCGCTCGCTGGAACCGACACGGCTGGTGTGCCTGTCCTCCTACGATGTCGCGCCGATCGGATTCGCGCCCTCCGGCGCGACCCACGTCAGCCTGACGACCCTGCACTACGCGGACCCTTGGACGCGGCTCGCCCCCGCGGAGTACGCGCGCGCGAAATTCGCCTACGCCGAAACCCTGCTCGACATGGTCGAGCACATGACGCCCGGAATTCGGGATGTGATCGAGGAGGTCGACGTGGCGACGCCACTGACGATGATGCGCTACCTCGGCCATCCCGGCGGCGCCATCTACGGGTATCAGCAGGACTTCACCGAGACCTGGCTGTTCCGCGACAGCGACAAGAACTCCCACGTGCCAGGCCTGCACCTGGCGGGCGCGTGGACCGTGATGGGCGGGTTCCAGCCGACGCTGATCGCCGGAGCCCGAGTCGCCCAACAGATTCTGCGCACCGCTCGAACGGAGACCACCGCGTGAGACATCCCCTGACCGACCGTTTCGACGGTGCCGCCGCGGTCATCGCCGACATCGAGCAGCGCGTCGCCGATACCGCCGACCACGCGGGTGACACCCATCGCCTGATCGACGCCTACCATCCGAAACGGTTGCGGCTGGCCATCAGCGAGATCATCGAGGAAACAGAGACAACCAAGACGTTCCGCCTGCAAGCCGTCGATGGTGCGGTGTTGCCGCCCTTCGCGGCGGGGCAGTACGTGAATGTCTTCCGGGACGGAACCAGTCGGCCGTACGCGATCTCGTCGAGCCCGGCGAACACCGACCACTACGACCTGACGGTCCGTCGAGTGCCCGCAGGCCGTATCAGCAATCTGCTCAACGACACCGTGCGCGTCGACGACGAGGTGGTGACGACGGGGCCGATGGGGACCTTCCATCACAATCCGCTGTTCCACGGTGAGGATGTCGTCTTCCTCGCGGGCGGTTCCGGAGTGGCCCCGGCGCTGAGCATGCTGCGCGATATCGCCGACAACCGCCTCGGCAGGCGATTCCACCTCCTCTACGGCTCCCGATCCGGCGGTGACGTGCTGTTTCGCGATCGGCTCGCCGAACTGGTGGCCGAGCATCCGTCCTTGCGCGTCGACCACGTGATCAGCGATCCCGAGCCGCAGTGGATCGGACGCACGGGGTTCTTGAGCGCCGAGACCATCGAAGAGCTCGCCGGTCCGCTGGCCGGACGCATGGTCTACGTCTGCGGTCCGCAGGCGCTCTACGCCTACGCGCTCGAACAACTGCGCGCACTGGGTCATCCGCGTCGCCGGATCCGCTTCGAAGCCAATGGCGCGCCCAGCGATCCGGCGGCGCGATCCGACTGGCCCGCGGACTCCGATCCGGCGGAGGAGGTCACCGTGACGGCCGGTGGCCTCACCTTCCGCTCACCACGGCGTCGCCCGCTGCTGGATGCCTTGGAGGACAACGGCATTCGCCCGGAGGCCGCGTGCCGTTCGGGGGAATGCAGTCTGTGTCGGATTCGTGTGCGGCGCGGGCAGGTACACCATGCCGAGGAGGCGCGCCTGCGGCTGTCGGACGCGCGGTTCGGCTACATCCACAGCTGCGTGGCCTACCCGATCACCGATGTGGAACTCGATCTCTGAGATCGGGTCCGGGTAGGTTCGGGGACCCTCGAACCACCCGGACCGAGACTCCGGACTACAGGACCTGCTCACCCGCGGCGGCGTAGGTCCGTTCGGTGGCGGCTTTGGCGTGGCGCCACCAGGATTCGTGCGCCCGATACCACGCGGCGGTGGCCGCCAGGCCCGCCCTGAAGTCGGAATAGCGCGGCTGCCAGCCGAGTTCGTCGCGCAGCAGGGTCGAGTCGATCGCGTAGCGCAGGTCGTGGCCGGGACGGTCGGTGACATGGTCGAAATCGTCGGACTCACGGCCGAATTCGGCGAGCAGCAACCGTATGACCGAGAGGTTGTCCAGCTCTGCGTCGGCGCCGATGAGGTAGGTCTGCCCGATGCGGCCGCGCTCGAGGATCTCCCACACGGCGCGGTTGTGGTCCTCGACGTGGATCCAGTCCCTGACCTGCTGTCCGGTACCGTACAGGCGCGGCCGCACCCCGTCGATCAGGTTCGTGATCTGGCGCGGGATGAACTTCTCCACGTGCTGGTACGGCCCGTAGTTGTTGGAGCAGTTGGAGATCGTGGCGCGCACACCGAACGACCGCGCCCATGCGCGGACCAGCAGATCGCTGGAAGCCTTGGAGGCCGAGTAGGGACTGGACGGGTTGTAGGGCGTGGTCGGCGTGAACGCGGGCTCGTCGAAAGCCAGATCGCCGTACACCTCGTCGGTGGAGACGTGGTGGTAGCGCACGTCGTGTCTGCGCACGGCTTGCAGAAGGGTGTACGTGCCGACGATGTTGGTCTGCACGAACGGCCACGGATCGGCGAGGGAGTTGTCGTTGTGCGATTCCGCGGCGAAGTGCACCACGGCGTCGGCCCGCTCGACGAGCCGGTCGACCAGTTCCGCGTCGGCCACATCGCCTCGCACGACATCGACGCGTTCGGCGGAATGCGCCAGTGACGCGGTATTGCCCGCGTAGGTGAGTTTATCCAGAATCACAATCCTTGTCCGGGGTCTCTCGACGATTGTCTGGTTCACGAAATTTGCGCCGATGAATCCGGCGCCACCGGTTACGAGTAGTCGCACGAAATCCACAGTAGCCGCCCCCGAATTAGATGTGCGGCCCCATCGGCGCGACGGAAAATCGAGGCTAAATCGGTGCGATGAAGGCGGCCGAGAGTTAGTGAAAACATAAGGATCACCTTCTTGTGGTTCGGGACCGGAACGAAGAAACTATTACCTAGAGTCCGGTGTCGTGGATCGAGAGCCGACTATTTTATGGAGATAATTGTATGAAAGGCCTGGTGCTTTCCGGTGGAACCGGGACACGGCTACGGCCCTTTACGTATGCCATGCCGAAACAACTCGTTCCCATCGCCAATAAACCGGTTCTGGAATATGTGATCGAGCGTGTTCGGGATATGGGCGTAGCGGAGATCGGAGTCATTGTCGGAAGCTGGTCGGACGCGATCGTCGACGTGCTCGGCGACGGTGACCGACTCGGCGTCTCGCTCACCTACATTCGACAGGAGACGCCCGCGGGCCTCGCGGATTGCGTGGCCATCTCCGAGGATTTCCTCGCCGAGGACGACTTCGTGATGTACCTGGGCGACTGCATGCTCGGCGAGGAGGTCGTCGCCGAGGCGGAGAATTTCCGGCAGCATCGCCCCGATGTCCACGTGGTGGTCAGCGAAGTCGCGGACCCGACCGGCCTCGGCGTGGTCGAACTCGCCGCCGGCGGGACGGTGATCGGCTTGCAGGAGAAGCCGGCGCGTCCGCGCAGCAATCTCGTCCTGACCGGCGTGTACTTCTTCTCTCCCTCGGTCCACCGTGCCGTTCGATCGATATCCCCGAGCGCGCGCGGCGAACTCGAGATCACCGACGCCATCCAGTGGATGCTCGACAACGGCTTCGAGGTGCGTGCTGGCCGGTTCACCGGTATGTACGTCGACACCGGCCGGGTCGACGACCTGCTGGCGTGCAATCGCCTGCTGCTGGCCGATCTGCGGCACGCTGTGCACGGCCGGGTCGACAGCGCGAGCGAGCTGCTCGGACCGGTGGTGGTCGAGGCGGGAGCGACGGTGCACCGGTCGCGGCTGGTCGGACCGGTGATGATCGCCGCGGGCTGCGTGATCGAAGACAGCACGATCGGTCCCGACACCGTGGTCGGACCCGACGGCGTGATCCGCGAATCCGCGGTGCGCGACTGCATCGTGATGGCGGGCGCGCGGATCACCGAGTCGCGGGATCTCCAGCACAGCGTCATCGGTCGCTCCGCGGTGGTGACCGGCGGCAGTCGACAGCACAGTCTGATCATCGGCGATGAATGCCGAGTGGAGGTGGCGGTATGAGTAGCATCGATACGCCGGCGGGGCCCGCACGGGGCCGAGCGGTGCCGGTCGCCGAGCGGGACCACGCCCAACGCGTGGTCGTCACCGGGCTCGGGGTGTTCTCCAGCATCGGTTTCGGCGCGGCCGAATTCGCTTCGAGCCTACGAACCGGACGCAGCGGCGTCTCTCCCATCACGGCCTTCGACACGGCGGGCTTCGACAGGTCGCTCGGCTGCGAGGTGCGCGGATTCGACCCCGAGAAGTGGATCGAGCGGCTGAACGTGGCCGAGCTCGGCCGCGCGACCCAGTTCGCCGTCGCGGCGGCGCGGATGGCAGTGAAGGACGCGGGACTGCCTGCGGACCGGCTGCGTGAACTGCGCACGCACATTTCGATCGGGACGACCGACGCGGAATCGCACGACACCGACCGGCTCACCGCCGACTGGGTCGCGGGCGGGCGGGAGAGCCTGAATCCCGTACTGGCTGGCCGGGTTTCGGCGGGCAGGCTGTCCGCGGCGATCGCGCGTGAACTCGACTTGACCGCCGCCGAGGCGGTCACCATCGGCACCGCGTGCTCGGCGGGGAACTACGCGATCGGTCACGGCTTCGACGCGATCCGGGTCGGTGATGCCGACATCGCGCTGTGCGGCGGCGCGGATGCCATGTGCCGCAAGTCCTTCACCGCGTTCTACCGGCTCGGCACCATCGCGCCGGACTGCGTGCGGCCCTTCGACACCGACCGCCAAGGCATCCTCAACGGCGAGGGCGCGGGAGTGCTCGTCCTGGAGAGCCTGGATTCGGCACTGGCGCGCGGCGCGCGAATCCATTGCGAGGTAATGGGTTACGGCCTGAGCTGCGACGCGCACCATCCGGTCTCGCCGGAGCAGTCCAGTATCGAGCGGTGCATGCGGGCCGCGCTGGACGACGCCGGTGTCCGGCCCGATGAGGTCGACCTGATCTCGGCGCACGGCACAGGGACTAAGACCAACGACATCACCGAGTCGCGGGCAA
Organism: Nocardia noduli; assembly: GCF_019038455.1. Lineage (NCBI taxonomy): Bacteria > Bacillati > Actinomycetota > Actinomycetes > Mycobacteriales > Nocardiaceae > Nocardia > Nocardia noduli. Next base: position 229,012 of record NZ_JAFMPL010000002.1, on the reverse strand, counting down.
TCGGGTCGGTGTACACCGGTCGCCCGCCCCGCACGATCTCGTTGAAATCGATGCTCGGCCACACCATGGGCGCCGCGAGCGCCCTGGCCGCGATCGCCTGCTCGCTGGCCATCACCGGTGGTTTCATCCCGCCGACCATCAACCATCGGCACACCGATCCCGAGTGCGAGATCGACTGTGTCCCGAACAAATCGGTGCCCGCCGAGCTGCGGGTGGTACAGAACAACGGTCTGGCGTTCGCCGGGAACAACTCGGTCGTCGTGCTGGGGCGGTACGACCATGTCGGGTGACCGATCGGCGGCCGGGCGACGGATCGCCCTGGTCAGCGGGGGATCGCGGGGGATCGGTCGCGCGGTGGTGCTGCGTCTGGCCGACGAGGGATTCGATGTGGCGTTCTGCTACCAGAGCGACGCGCACGCGGCGCAGGCGCTGGAGAAGGAGGGCGTCGCGCGCGGTGTGCGGGTGATCGCGACCCGGGTCGACGTCCGTGACAGAGCGGCGGTGAAGGAATGGGTGGATCGGACCGAGAGCGCTCTGGGGCCGATAGCGGTGGCCGTGACTTCTGCCGGGATCATCCGCGACAGCGCGCTGGTCATGATGTCGGACGCGGACTGGGATCGGGTGATCGAGGTCAACCTCGACGGTACCTTCGCGGTGTGCCGTGCCGCGGTCTTCAGGATGATGAAACGCCGATCCGGCTGTGTGATCACGTTGTCCTCCGTCGCGGGCGTCTCCGGTAATCCGGGACAGACCAACTATTCCGCGGCCAAGGCCGGAATCATCGGATTCACCAAGGCATTGGCCAAGGAAACGGGAAGGTACGGCATCCGGGCCAACGCGATCGCTCCCGGATTCATCGACACCGACATGGTGAGCGGCCTTTCGGACGCGACGCGCGAGCAAGCCACCGACAATGTCGCGCTGCGGCGTTTCGGCACCGTGGACGAGGTGGCCGACGCGGTCTCGTATCTGGTGTCGGCGAGCTATGTCACCGGTTCCGTCCTCCAGGTCGACGGCGGTCTGGCGCTGTGACGCGAGCGGTTCTCACCACTGTTTCTGCTATCGAAGAGAGATGACATGGATGCTGCCGTTATTGTGGTCGGCGCCGGTCCCGCGGGCCTGATGCTGGCCTGTGAGCTGCGACTGGCCGGTGTCGACGTGATCGTGCTCGAACGACTCGTCGAGCCCACCGGCGAATCGCGCGGACTCGGTTTCACCGCGCGCACGCTGGAGATATTCGACCAGCGGGGCATGCTCGCGGGACTCGGCGCTGTCGAAGTCACCGATCTCGGCCATTTCGGTGGCCTCCCGGTGAATTTCAGAATTCTCGGCCCGGCGCATTCCGGCGGTGTGAAAGGCGTCCCGCAAGCCGTCACCGAGCAGATGCTGGAGAAGTATGCGAGCGATCTCGGCGCCGACATTCGCCGAGGGTACGAGGTGGTCGGCTGTGCCGATCGAGGCGACGAGGTCGCGATCGACGTGCGCACCGCCGACGGTCCGCGCCAACTGAGCTGTGCGTACCTGGTCGGTTGCGACGGAGGCCGGAGCACCGTCCGCAAAGCGGCCGGATTCGATTTCCCCGGAACCGAATCCACGATGGAGATGTTCCTGGCCGATGTCTCCGGCTGCGACATCGAGACCCGCATGATCGGTGAGACCGTGCCGGGCGGCATGGTGATGGCGGGCCCGCTCGGCGACGGCATCCACCGGATCATCGTGTGCGAGCGCGGCACCCCGCCGCGCAAGCGCACCGAGCCACCGAGCTGGGCGGAGGTTTCGGGTGCCTGGCAGCGGTTGACCGGCCAGGACATCAGCGCGGGCACCCCGATCTGGACCAGCGCCTTCGGCAACGCGGCACGCCAGGTGACCGAATATCGCCGCGGACGTGTACTCCTGGTGGGGGATTCGGCTCACATCCATCTGCCCGCAGGCGGCCAGGGCATGAATGTGAGCGTGCAGGACGCCGTGAACCTCGGCTGGAAGCTGGCGGCCGCGGTGCGCGGTGACGCCCCGGAAACGCTGCTGGACAGCTACCACAGCGAACGGCACCCGGTGGGTGTCCGCCTGCTCATGAACACCAGGGCCCAGGGGCTGCTGTTCCTCAGCGGAAGCGAGATGCAGCCGCTGCGCGACGTGATGTCGGAACTGATCGAATTCGATGATGTCAGCAGGCATCTCGCGGGCATGGTCAGCGGTCTGTCGATCCGCTACGAGGTCGGCGCGGGCGAGCACCCGCTGCTCGGCACGCGGATGCCCAAAGTGGAACTGGTGGGGGAGCAGGGCAAGACGACCACCACCGAACTCCTGCACCCGGCCCGCGGCGTGCTGCTGGATCTCGCCGACGACCCCGCGCTGCGGGAGATCGCCGCGGGCTGGTCCGACCGGGTCGACGTGGTGACCGTGACCGTCCACGCGCCGGTCCACGGTGAACCGGTCGCGGAGGCCAAGGCATTCCTGATCCGCCCCGACGGCTACGTGGCCTGGACCGATTCCAGCGCCGCCGATCTCGGCGAGGCCTTGTCGCGCTGGTTCGGCGCGGCGCGTCAGAAGACAGTCGACTGAGAAGTGAGTGTGTCGTGCACAGTACGCTGATCGTTGCCAGGATGAATCCGCAGTCGAGTGCGGAGGTCGCCGATCTGTTCGGCGCGTTCGACGAGTCCGAGATGCCCCATCGCATGGGGACGCGTCGTCGACAGTTGTTCTACTACCGTGGCCTGTACTTCCACCTTCAGGATTTCGATGCCGACACCGGCGGTGCGGCCATCGAGGAGGCCAAGCGCGCGCCCGCGTTCGTTCGGATCAGCGACGATCTGAAGCCGTTCATCGAGGCGTACGACCCGGCGACCTGGAAATCGCCCGCCGACGCCATGGCGACCCGGTTCTACCACTGGAGCGCGCGGTGAGTCGCCGAGTCGTCATCACCGGGGTCAGCGTGCTCGCGCCGGGCGGGCTCGGGGTCAAGGAATTCTGGAATCTGTTGAGCGAGGGCCGCACGGCCACGCGGGGTATCACCTTCTTCGATCCGGCGCCGTTCCGCTCGCGCGTGGCCGCCGAGATGGATTTCGATCCGCGGGAGCGTGGGCTGTCGCCGCAGGAGATCCGGCGCATGGATCGGGCCGCGCAGTTCGCGGTGGTGGCCGCGCGCGACGCGGTCGCCGACAGCGGCGTGGATTTCGCGGATGCGGACCCCGCCGGGATCGGCGTGGCGATCGGCACCGCGGTCGGCGCCACCACCGGACTGGATCAGGAGTACCGGGTCGTCAGCGATGACGGGCGACTCGAACTCGTCGACGACCGGTACGCGCAACCGCACCTGTACGACTACTTCGTGCCCAGTTCGTTCGCCGCCGAGGTGGCGTGGGCGATCGGCGCGGAGGGACCGGCGACAGTGGTGTCCACCGGCTGCACCTCCGGGTTGGACTCGGTGGGGTACGCGGCGGACCTGGTCCGTGACGGAACGGTCGACATGATGATCGCGGGCGCGACCGACGCGCCCATCTCCCCGATCACCATGGCCTGCTTCGACGCCATCAAGGCGACGACGCCTCGGCACGAGTATCCCGAGCAGGCGTCCCGGCCCTTCGACGCGGCCCGCAACGGGTTCGTGCTCGGTGAGGGCGCGGCCGTGTTCGTGCTAGAGGAACTGGAGTCCGCGCGGCGGCGCGGCGCGCACATCTACGCGGAGATCGCCGGATTCGCGTCGCGCTGCAACGCGTTCCACATGACCGGATTGCGGCCGGACGGCCGGGAGATGGCCGAAGCCATCCGGGTCGCGCTCGCCGAAGCCCGAGTCGATCCCACCGCGATCGATTACGTCAACGCGCACGGTTCCGGCACCAAGCAGAACGACCGCCACGAGACCGCGGCGTTCAAGCGAAGTCTGGGTGAGCACGCCTACCGCGTTCCGGTCAGCTCCATCAAGTCGATGGTCGGCCATTCCCTCGGCGCCATCGGGTCCATCGAGATCGCCGCGTGCGTGCTCGCCATGGCGAACCAGGTGGTGCCGCCCACCGCCAACCTGCACAACCCGGACCCGGAGTGCGATCTGGACTACGTCCCGCTGACCGCACGCGAGTGGCGCACCGACACCGTGCTCAGTGTCGGCAGCGGATTCGGCGGCTTCCAGAGCGCCATCGTGTTGACCCGGCCGGATCGGACAGCCGCGTGAGCGTGTCCGCCGTGGTGACCGGGATCGGTGTCACCGCGCCGAACGGTCTCGGCGTGGAGGACTTCTGGGCCGCGTCGCTGCGCGGGGTGAGCGGGATCGGTCCGATCACCCGATTCGACCCGTCCCCCTACCCGTCTCGGCTGGCGGGGGAGGTGCCCGGATTCATCGCCGAGGACCATCTGCCGAGCAGGCTGCTGCCGCAGACCGATCACATGACCAGACTCGCGCTGGTCGCCGCGGACTGGGCACTGGTCGACGCGGGCGTCGACCCGCACGGCGACGACGGGTTCGACGACTTCGGGGCGGGTGTCGTGACAGCCAGTTCGGCCGGCGGATTCGAGTTCGGCCAGAACGAATTGCGCGCCCTGTGGAGCAAGGGCAGCAACCACGTCAGCGCCTATCAGTCGTTCGCGTGGTTCTACGCCGTGAACACCGGCCAGATCTCCATCCGCAACGGTCTGCGCGGCGCGAGCGGTGTGGTCGTCGGGGACCAGGCGGGAGGTCTGGACGCACTTGCCCAGGCGCGGCGCAATATCCGCAAGGGCGCGAGGATCATGGTGTCGGGCGGCGTCGACGCCTCGATCTGCCCGTGGGGCTGGGTCGCCCAACTCACCAGCGGGAAACTCAGCACCGACGACGACCCGGACACGGCCTATCGACCGTTCGATCGGGCAGCGGCGGGGCACGTGCCAGGCGAGGGTGGTGCGATCCTGGTGCTCGAGGAACCGGCCGCGGCGATGGCGCGCGGCGCGCGGATCTACGGGCGGATCGCAGGCTACGGCGCCACTTTCGATCCCAAGCCGGGCAGCGCGCGGCCGCCGGGACTGCGGCGGGCGATCGAGTCGGCCCTCGCGGACGCGAATCTCACGCCGGGCGACATCGACGTGGTCTTCGCCGACGCCGCGGCGGTGCCCGCGCTCGACCGGATCGAGGCGGACGCGATCACCGCGGTATTCGGGCCTCGGGGCGTCCCGGTGGCGGCGCCGAAGACCATGATCGGCAGGCTCAACTCCGGTGCGGCACCGCTGGATGTCGTCGCCGCGCTGCTGTCGATTCGCGACGACGTCGTCCCGCCCGCCATCAATGTGTCGGCCGACCCCGACTACCACCTCGATCTGGTCACCGAGCAGCCGCGCCGCATGTCGGCGCGGACCGCGCTCGTGCTCGCGCGCGGCCACGGCGGATTCAATTCCGCGATGGTGGTCCGCGCACCGTAGCCGAGCTTCGAACAATGATTGGGAAGTACCGAACATGATCGACAAGAAATTCGACCTGCACGATCTCGAACGCATTCTCCGAGAGGGGGCGGGCGCCAGCAAGGGCATCGATGCGAAGACCGACATCCTCGATATCGAATTCGAGGAGCTCGGTTACGAGTCGCTCGCCATTCTGGAGACGATCGGGCGCATCGAGCGCGAGTTCGACATCGTGATGGAGGACGCCACGCTGGCCGAGGCGACCACTCCGCGTGCCCTGATCGCCGCCGTCAACGCCCATTTCGTGGGTGTGGGCGTCGAGGGTTCGTAGCTGAACCGCGCCGCCGCGCGTGCGGCGGCACTTGATCCATTCTTTGCGTAGAAACGGGAGAACCGGTAATGGCACAGTTGGCGACCACCCACCGCGAGATCATCAAGGACACCGTTTGCAAGGTCCTCGAGATCGAATTCGACGAGATCACCGAGCACAGCAAGTTCATCGAGGACCACGAGGCGGATTCCATGCGTCTCATCGAGATCCTCTCCGCCCTCGAACTGAAGCTCGGCGTCACGATCGACCAGGCCGAGCTGCCGCGAATGGTCGACCTGGCCGGTGTCTACGCCGTCATCGGCGAATTGAAGTTGTGACATTCGCGCGCGCTCGAGAGAACCTGTAGGAGTTCCGATGAGAATGCTTTTCGTGTCCGGTGGGAGTCCGGCGACCGTCTTCGCGCTCGCGCCGCTCGCCGCGGCGGCCCGCAACGCCGGGCATACGGTGATGATGGCGGCGACCGACGACATGATGTCCAACGTCGCCGGTGTCGGCCTGCCCGCCGTCCCTTTCACGGATCGATCGATCTGGTATTTCATCTCGACGGACCGCGAGGGCCGTCCGGTGCGGATTCCCGACGATCCGCTCGCGCAGGCCCGCTTCACGGGGGAGTGGTTCGCCCGCATGGCGGTCGCCGGTATGCCCGCCCTGCGACAGCTTGCCGAGGACTGGCGTCCCGACCTGGTGGTGGGCGGAAGCCTCTCCTATGCCGCGGGCCTGTTGGCCCGCGAACTCGACCTCCCATACGTCCGGCACGCGTGGGACGCGATCGAGACCACCGACATCGATCCCGGCGCCGAACAGGAACTCCGGCCCGAACTGGCGGAGCTCGGGCTGGACGGTCTGCCGGCGCCGGACTTGTTCATCGATGTCTGTCCGCCGAGTCTTCGTCCGCCGCGGGCCGAGCCCGCGCAATTCATGCGCTGGGCGCCCGGCAACCGGCAACGCAAGCTGGAGCGGTGGATGTACACCCGCGGCGAACGTCCTCGGGTGCTGGTCACCTCGGGCAGCAGGCTCGCGCCCGCGGCAGGCCACGAGCACCTGCGCTCGCTGTACGCGCTGCTGTTCGACCTGGTCGCCATCGTGGCGCCGCTGGATGTCGAGCTGCTCGTCGCGGCGCCAGAGGCAGTCGCGGCGGAGGTCAACGCGGAACGGCCCGACCTGCGGGCGGGCTGGATACCCATGGACGTCGTCGCGCCGACCTGCGACCTCATCGTGCACCACGGCGGCGGGGTGACCAGTTTGACGGCCCTGCACGCGGGCGTTCCGCAGATGGTGATCCCCCAGGGCCACGTACTGGTGCCCGCGGCGTCGAGGATCTCCGATTTCGGCGCCGGTGTGACGGTGCTGCCTGGCGAGGACGTGGCGACCGTGGTGCCGCCCGCGGTCGAGAAGGTCGTGTCCGATCGCAGTTACGCCGAGCGGGCCCGCGTGGTGGCGGACGAGATGACGACGCTGCCGTTGCCCTCCGAGGTGGTGGATGTCCTCGCGCGACTGGCGAAGGGCTGATCCGGTCGTGAACCGCACGCCGATCGCGATATTCGCGCCGGGGCAAGGTGCGCAGAAACCGGGCATGCTGCTGCCCTGGTCGCAGACCGAGGAGGCCGCGCGCCGACTCGCCGAATGGTCCGAGTTCTGCGACATCGATCTGCTCCGGCTCGGGACGGTCGCTCCGGTGGAGGATCTGGTCGACACCGCGGTCGTCCAGCCGCTCGTGGTCGCCACCGCGCTGCTCGCGTTCGGCGCGATGGCGTCGGCGGGGCTCGCCACCGCGGACACCATCGTCGCGGGGCATTCGGTGGGTGAACTGGCCGCCGCCGCGGTCGCCGAAGTGATCGAACCCGCCGAGGCCGTCGCCCTCGCCGCGGCGCGCGGCCGGGCGATGGCCGAGGCCTGTGGGATCGAACCCACCGGAATGTCGGCGGTGCTCGGCGGCGAACCCGCCGAGGTGCTCGACCGCATGCGCGACCTCGACCTGGTCCCGGCCAACCGCAACGGCGCGGGACAGATCGTCGCGGCGGGCCGATCCGAGGCCCTGCGGAAGCTGGCCGCGCGGCCGCCGGACGGAGCGAAGGTCGTCGCGCTGCGGGTCGCGGGCGCCTTCCATACGCATTTCATGCTGCCCGCCCAAGCGGCCCTCGCCGACGCGGTGGCCCGGATCGCACCTCGTGACCCGGTTCGCCCGCTGCTGTCCAATCTCGACGGCGAACCCGTGACATCGGGCGCGGACGCGCTCGCCAAGATCGTCGGGCAGGTCGTGTCTCCGGTGCGCTGGGATCTGTGCGTCGAGACCATCCGCGGCGCCTCGGTGGCCGCGATCGTCGAACTGCCGCCCGCCGGGACCCTCAAGGGGCTCGCGAAACGCGCGCTCCCCGCCACTCCCGGACACGCACTCGCGAAGCCGCGGGACATCACCGCCTTCGCCGAAACCCTCGCCGTGCGCAGATAGTGCAACGACAACTCGATGGAGTATTCCGTTGGTTCGTTCAGAGTTGGTCACGGGTGTCTCCGCGATCAGTATCAACAATTGCAAACTGCTCGATTTCTCCCGGTTCTCCGATGCGCGCGGCGCTCTCACCCCCATCGAAGGGGGAACGGACGCACCCTTCGACATCAAGCGCATCTACTACATCTACGACGTGCCGAACGGCGCGAGTCGCGCCGGCCACGGCCATCGCGAACTCCAACAGGTCCTGATCGCCATCAACGGCAGTTTCGACGTCCACGTGGACGATGGATCGGAGCGCAAGGTATTCCACCTGGATCGGCCGCATCTGGGTCTCTACGTCGCCCCGATGATCTGGCGTGAGATCCATCTTTTCTCGTTGGGGGCCGTGTGCGTCTCACTGGCCTCGGCGCACTACGACGAATCCGATTACTTCCGAAGATACGAAGATTTCCAGAACGCGGTGGGGGAATCGTCATGACGGTCCCCTTTCTCGATCTCGCGTCGGCGTACCGGGAGCTGGCCCCCGAACTGGATGCCGCCTACCGCCGTGTCATGGATTCGGCCCGGTACATCCTCGGCGGCGAGGTCTCGCGGTTCGAGACCGAGTTCGCCGCCTTCTGCGGGGTGGCGCACTGTGTCGGCGTCGGAAACGGCTTGGACGCACTGCATCTGATACTGCGCGCCTACGGGATCGGCGCGGGCGACGAGGTGATCGTGCCGTCCAACACCTTCGTCGCCACCTGGCTGGCCGTCACGCATTCAGGGGCGACGCCGGTGCCCGTCGAACCCGATCCGGCCACCTACAACATCGATCCGGGTCGCATCGAGGCCGCTGTCACGCCGCGGACGAAGGCGATCGTGCCGGTCCACCTGTACGGGCAGCCCGCGGATATGGACCCGATCCTCGCCATCGCCGAGGCACACGGGTTGAAGGTCGTCGAGGATGCCGCGCAGGCGCACGGCGCGTATTACGGAGATCGGCTCGCCGGAGGTCTCGGCCACGCCGCGGCGTTCAGCTTCTATCCGGGCAAGAACCTCGGGGCGCTCGGCGACGGCGGCTGCGTGGTCACCGACGACGCCGTGCTGGCCGCGCGGGTCCGCGAACTGTCCAACTACGGGTCGACCCGGAAGTACCATCACGAGACGGTGGGCTTCAACACCAGACTCGACGAACTGCAAGCGGCCTTCCTGCGCGTCAAGTTGGCGCGGTGCCACGAGTGGAACGACCGCCGCCGCGCGATCGCGGGGAGGTACCGCGTGCTGCTGGCGGAGGCGGATCTCGTGCTGCCGGAGGTGATCGACCGGGCGGTGCCGGTGTGGCACCTGTTCGTCGTGCGCGTCCGTCAGCGCGAACGGGTCGAACGGTTCCTGGCCGACCGGGGGATCACGACGCTGACGCACTACCCGGTGCCACCGTCGCGTAGCGGGGCGTACGCCGCCATGGGGATCGCCGCGGGCACGCTGCCGATCGCCGAGTCGCTGAGTCACGAGGTGCTGAGTCTGCCGATCGGCCCGCATCTGCCGATCGACGGAGTCGAGCGGGTGTGCGAGGCGTTGCTGGAGGCGTTGGCACGCGATCACGTGCCGGGGTGACGCCCGTTGACGATCACCGGGAAACGGACGCAGGCGTCGAGTCCGTGGCCCGACGGGACGGGGCGGAACTCGAGCCTGCCCCGGTTCGACTTCACCAGCACGTCCGCGATGGAAAGACCCAAGCCTGTGCCGTCGACGGGATCGGCCTTCCATCCGCGCGCGGTCGCTCGTTCACGTTGTGCCGCGGTCATTCCCGGTCCGCCGTCGATGACTCTGATCGCGACCTCGCCGCCGGTCTCGACGCGCGCGGTGATCACGATCTCCTGTCCCGGAGTGGATTTCGAGTGTTTCACGGCGTTGTCGAGGAAGATATCGATGAGGTGTTCGAGAGTGCCGGGCGCTGTCACGATCGTGGCATGATCCACTGTGCCGCAACGGATCTCCGAGGCGCCCCGGTGGGCCACCATGGCCGACCACGCCTCCGATCGCGCATGGACGACAGCGGCGACGTCGACCTCGACCGGCTGAGGCTCGGTGCCCCCAGTGGCTTCCTCCAGCTTGCCGGTCAGCAGGCAGTGCAGGCGGGTGGCCGTCTGTTTGGTCTGCGCGTAGGCGGTGCCGCCCTCACGGGTCAGATAGGCCGCGAGGCGGTCGATCCGCGCGCTCAGCAACTGCACCTCGGTGCGCATCTGGTGCGCGAAATCGGCGGTCGCGTGGCGGTGCCTGCCCTCCGAGATGCGGAGGTTCTCCGATGTCGTGTTCAGCGAAGCGATCAGATTGCGCATCTCCGGCGGCCCTTGGTGGGCGTCGAGCCGGGAGAGCCGCCCGCGCTCGGCCGCCCGCACCGTTTTCATGATCTCGGTCGCGGGCCGCAGTGCCCACCGTGCGGAGACCCAGAAGACCAGGCAGACGAACGGGGCCGTCACGACGATGACGCACGCGGCTTGCCACACTTGGCCCGCGAGGGCGACGGCGATGATCATGGCGAATCCGAACGCCAGCAGGGCGAACGCTTGGGCGATGATGATTCGTCGCAGCAGTTTCATGTCGCAGCAGTTTCACAGAGCCAGGCGGAAGCCGATGCCGCGCACTGTTTCGATCAGGGGTGTTCCCAGCTTTTTCCGGAGGCTGGTCATGTGCACGCCGAGCGTTCGAGTGTCACCGCTGCCGTCGTGTCCCCAGACCTGGATCATGATTGTTTCTCTACTGAAAACCTTGCCAGGCTCGCGGGTGAGGAGTTCGAGCACCTCGAACTCTTTGCGGGTCAGTGCGATTTCGTTTCCCGAAATTGTGATCCGCCGGCAGTCGGTATCTATCCGTAGTTGCCGGACATTTCGGACCGAATTTCTATTGTCCGTATTGTCGAGGGAATCACGGTCGATCGGGTCGCGTCGATTCCGACGGGTGACCGCTTCGATCCGGGCGGCTAATTCGCGCAGTCTATATGGCTTCATCACATAGTCGTCAGCCCCCAATTTCAGGGCCAATACTCTGTCGAACTCGTCGCTGCGACCGCTCAGGAATACGATCGGCACCATAGAGGTCGCCCTGATTCGTCGACAGACCTCGAAACCATCGATGTCGGGTAGTCCGATATCGAGAATAACCGCTTCTACCTGGGAATGAGCTTCCAAGGCACCCTGCCCGCAGTCTACCGCCAGGCAAGTGAAACCCTGCGATTCCAGATCTTCGGAGAGCGATTTCGCTAGATCGTGATCGTCTTCGGCTATGAGTACCCGCATCTCCAACTCCCCCAGCTGATATCCGGCTCGTCCATAAGGACCGAGGCCGACTCTACAGCGACTTCCGCGCGAGTGGCAATGTGATTCCTCCGGCAGGATGGGAATTTAGATTACGTATCATTTATTGGCCGTATCCACTCGTTGTCGAGTACGATCGGAATCGCCGCAGGTGGGACGCAGGACGTCCGCGCGCGCCGGGGACATCGAAGTCGTCCGGTGGCGGATCACCACTATCGGGGCGAGTTCCATTACTTCGTGGTCGATGTGTACGTCTATGCCTATCCGCATATTCGCGGCCCATCGAATTCAATAGCACTTCTTTGTCATGCAATCAGTCGGTGACGCCCGGGGATCGCAAGGTCGACCGGATCGGTGTTCAAGCGGGGTAACGCGCCTATGTTCACTCGGATCGCCATCATTGATCGGTGTGAAGCCGCGCGTCGGCTGATCAACGCCGTGCGCGAGATCAACGCCGCGCGCGGGCGAGAAGCCCCTGCGCACGATCGCCCTGCACACTAGCGGCACACGAGCTTCGCGCGAGGCCGACGACATCGGACCCGCCGCGCACCGGCCCTACCTGGACCTGGAGGTACTGGAAACCGCGTTACGGGCGACAGCGGCGGACGCCGCCTGGGTCGGTTGGGGTTCGTAGCGGAAGAGTCGGAGTTCGCCGAACTGTGCTACCGGATCGGTATCACCTTCATAGGCCCCTCGGCGACGGCGATGCGGATGCTCGGCGACAAGATCGGCGCCAAACGACTGGCCGAAGACGCGACCGTGCCGGTGGCGTCGTGGAGTGGCGGTCCGGTGGCGACCATCGAGGCGGCGATTGCCGCGGCCGAGTGCATCGGCTATCCGCTCATGTTGGAGGCGGCGGCGGGCGGCGGTGGGCGCGGCATTCGGCGGGTCGCCTCGGCCGCTGAGTTGCGTGAGGCATTCGGGCGCACCGTCGCGGAGGCCTCGCGCGCCTTCGGCAACGGCATGGTGTTTCTCGAGCAGGTGGTCATCGGTGCGCGACATGTCGAGGTACAGGTTAGCGCGGATGGGCAAGGCGCCGGGTGGGCGCTCGGCGTGCGGGACTGCTCGGTGCAGCGCCGCAACCAGAAGATAATCGAGGAATCCGCTTCGACGGTGCTCGATGTCGAACAGGTCGGGCAGTTGAAGGCCGCGGCCGAGCGGCTGGTCCTCGCGGTGGGCTATCGCGGCGCGTGCACGGTCGAGTTCCTGTATCAGCCCCGGCAGCGGTATTTCGCGTTCCTCGAGGTGAACACCCGCCTGCAGGTGGAGCATCCGGTCACCGAGGCGGTCACCGGCGTCGATCTGGTGAACTACAACTGAGAGTGGCTGCGGGAGAGAAACTCTCGGGTCGGGTGCCGGTCGAGCGCGGCCACGCCGTCGAGGCTCGACTCAACGCCGAGGACCCCGACGACGCCTTCGCGCCGTCCCAGGCAGGATCGTGCTGCTGCGCCCGCCGGGCGGACCGGGTATCCGGTTCGACACCGTTGTCACCGAGGGGGATTCGATCTCCGCCGACTTCGATTCGATGATCGCGAAGATCATCGCCGTCGGCGCGGACCGCGCCGAGGCACTGGCGCGCCGTCGCCGAGGCTACCGTGCTGGTCGAGGGCGGCACGACCAACAAGAGTTTCCTGCTCGCCCTGCTCGCCCTGCTCGCCCTGCTCGAGGCCTCGGCCGATACCGGGTGGGTGGATCGCAGCCTCGAGTCCGGCGCGCTGACCAGCCCGCGCCATACCGCGATCGCGCTGGCCGTGGCGGCGATCGACGGATACGACAGGGCGGAGCGGGACGCGCGCGCGCGACTGTGGGAATCCGGTCGCACCGGTCGCCCGCACGTCCGGCACGACGTCGGACGAGGAGTCGACCTGAAAATGGGGGGCGCGCGGTTACCGCGTGATGGTCGCGCGGACCGGTGTCGACGAGTACCGGGTCCGCGTCCGCGATCGGAAGCACTCGCGGGAGTTCGACGCGCGGCTGATCCGCATCAACGGCATCCACAGTCGGATCATATTCGCCGACAACATATTTCGGATCATCAGCGCGATGCAGGCGAGCCGGGAACGGCGCGTACAGCACCGTTTCCATCTTCATGCTCTCCAACACCAGGCCGGATCGCCCGCCGCGAACTGCTCGCCCTCCGCGACCGGCATGGCCACCAGGCCGGGAGCCGACGCTCGGAGTACGCCGCCCTCGTCTCGACCGACCCGGCGCGAGACCCGTCCACCTCGACCAGGCGCATCGGGCGGTGCATCACCCGAGCCCCACCTCGCAGTCGCGCTTCTGCTGAAGCAAGCACCGCACCGGCCCGACACCGCGGTGCGAAGGGCAAAACGTGTTGCGGGCCGCAAGATCACGGCATGCTTGACGATCACGTACACCTGGCCGCCCGAGGCGGATCGGCCTTCGACGAATCTGGTGCGGCAACTGACTCGGTGGCATGGGAGGAACATGCTGGCGGAAATCTGGACGATCGCCACTGCGGTTCATCCGTAGGCTTCGCGAGAGTGAGAATCTGATCGGTCAGGGATCTCTATCGAAGAGAGGATCCGATGCTAGAGCCCGAATGATCACTGTCTCTATGGCGGATCGGCCCACACCCGACATGGTCGGCCAAGTGCTGGCTGCGCTGCTGCGTAGCGACGACGGTTCGGTCGTATCTCTCGTGGTTGGATCCCTGCATGAGAAGTGTGCGCTCGCGGTCGTATCGCGCGGCAGGGGGCTTCGTGGTCTTGCTGGCGGTCGTGGTCGGCTGTTCGGGCGTGCCCACGACTTCCCCGTCGGCAACTTCGACAGTGCTTGCGACCTCAACGGCATCCTCGGTGAGCCTTCCCTGTGATGCCGCTGCCGCGACCGGACGGGTTTTCACTCTCGAACGCAACCAGAAACAGCCGTTCAGCGTGCGGCTTCCTGAATTGCCCGGGTGGCAGCGCAATCGCGGGCCGGGCGAGAGCGCCGATGGAGTCGGACTGCAACGCCGGGACACATTGCCCGACGATTTCCGCAGCCCTACAGCGATGATCACGTTGAGTGTCGGCAGCCCGGTCGATTCGGTGCAAGCCGCGGTGGTCGCGAATCGGCGGACGGCGGAGACCGGCGCACGGGATTGGCGCACGCGCGAAGACCAGTCGATCGCGGCGTGCGGATTCGAGGGCGGCAGAGTGACGGGTGTGTTCTCCGGTGGCGAGTGGTGGGAGGATCAACGCGTGATCGTCTGCGGCTGTGGCGGCACTGTGTACCCGGTGCTCCTCTCCGCGAAAACGAAGATCGCCGATCTCGACCGATTCGAAGGTGAGATGGCTGCGATTCTCGACGGGGTACAGATCGTTGAATGACGTTCTGCGAGTTGTTCGCTCAGGTCCACAATGCCTGCATTCCGATCGCCGCGTTCGCGGCGCCGAGATCGTTTCGCAGGTCCTCTGCTGTCGCGGTGTCGGGGACAAGGACGTCCGCCGAGATACCGTCGCTGTACTGGCCACACCCCCGGTTCCAGCGGCCCATGGTACGGCGGCCTGCGCGGCATCACCGGGTATGAAGCAATTGCGTGAAACCGTCCGCGAACGGGGCGGTCTGCCGCTGCCAGCCGTTCGTCCACGATGGAAGTCATCCAGCGCAACGGGCGTGAGGGAGTGCCACCACGCGGGTAGAACCGATCTCGGTATGCCCGCTGTCAGCTCTCACTCGGTGCGAGAACCGGCGTCCAGATCGCATGCTCGTAGTGATGACGGAAGGACACCGGTGCCTTGACCTGCGTGGCCGCGACGGGGAACTGCTGGTCTTCGAAGAACAGGTCGCGACCGAGCGCGTCGATGAGACGCGGGATGCTGTGGGCGAGACTCTGCGCGTCGCCGATCGGGTAGCCGAAACTCAGATGCGCTGCCGCGGAGAATATATGGATGCGTTCGACCCATGGCGCGCGGCCGGGTTGCCGCTCCACCAGTTGGAAGCCGTCGGCGAGGTAGGGCGTCGTGGCGAGGGCATCGTCGGCGAGGTCGTCGGCGGGCTGATGGCGATCGCCCCACAGCGCGATGTCGTCGGCGATCGTGCGTAGTTCCGCGCGGGTGTGCGGGTCGTATTGGTAGCCGGTTCCGGCGATGACGAAATCGAACGAATGCGTGCCGTCTGCCGCTTCGACGATCACCCTGTCGCCCTCGGCCTGCGTGGACAGCCAAGGGGCGTCCAGGTGCACCCGGAATCCGGGAAAGGCGACCGCGCGAGTGACCGATTCCAAGGGGACGCTGCGGCCTTGGCGCGCGGCGAGGGCCTTCTGTCGCCAGCGCGCGGCGTCGTCGCGGCGGTGGTAGTTGTCTCTGCCTCCGCCGTTGGCGAAGGGCGGGCCGCCTTCACCCTGGATGAGCAGTTCCGGCCGACGGGTGAACAGATGTACCTCGCCTGCCCCGGCTTCCAGGGCCGTTCCGGCGGCGTCGAAGGCCGAGGCGGCGGCGCCGAGGACAGCGATCGACTTGCCCGCCAAGGGCGTGAAGTCGATGTGGTGGCCGGTGTGGGCGAGCAGATGCGGGGGGAGTCCGTCGACTTCGGGCGGCAGGTAGGGGCCGCCGGTGCCTTCGATACCGTTGGCGAGGACCAGTTTTCGGGCGGTTTCCACCACGGTCGTCTCGCTGCCGTCGGAATTCGACACGGCGAGGGTCAATTCGAGATGGTGTGCGCCGGGTCCGATGTCGACCAGGCGGGTGCGGTGACGCACCGGAACGCCGACGTGGCGTTCGATCCAGTCGAGGTAGCGCGCCCAGTCGAGTCGGGGAACCCGGGTCAGTCTCTGGTACGCGGCCTCGTCTTCGACCAGTTCGTACCAGGCCTGAAAGCTGAGTTCGGGGTAGCCGAACTCGGGTTCCGGCCAGTTCTTGGGGGTGCGCAGGTTCGTCATCCGTGCGGTGGTGGTCCACACCCCGGTCTGTCCGGGGGCGGCGGCGTCGATGACGGAGACCCGGCCGATCCCGGCCCGGCGCAACGCGAATCCGATACCCAGACCGGCCTGCCCCGCACCCACGACCACGACATCATGATCGGTTTCGCTCGACCGCACCCAGTTCGCCGGATCGGGTCCGAAGTGGCGCAGCACGCGTGCGGCGTGGGCGTCGGCAGCTGTATTTCGTTCCACGACAGACCAATCCGTTTCATCGACCGTCGCCACCGGACACGACGGATCGAACTGCCCGCCGAGGTGGCCGTTGAAATGTAGAACCGTGGTGCTGCCGGGCACACGACTTACGGTCTGGACAAATTTAAAGCGAAGTCGGCGCGGCCGGAGGTCCTACGATGCGTGGGTGGCAGTGGCCTCGTCGCGCAGCGTCCGTTCGGGCCCCCGCGTTCAGTGGGAATACGGTGTCACTCCTCGAAGCCCCCGGGATTCAGATGGCCGCGCAAGAACGCGAGGATCTCACGCCGCGCGGGCCGAGCGGCGGGCACCAGGCCCGGAGTGCTGAGGAAGACGTGGGTCGCTCGCGGATAGCAGCTCAGCCGCGCGTCGACTCCGTGTTCGCGCAGACGCTCGACGTATCTGCTGCCGTGGTCGGCCACCGGATCCAGTTCGGCGGTCACCACCAGTGTCGGCGGTAGTCCGGTGAGGTCGTCGGCTTTCAGCGGTGACACGGTGCGCGGGTCGAGGGTCGGCGGCAGACTGAATCGTCGGGCGGCGCGCAGCCGTGGGATCGACAGTGTCGGATTGTCGGCGTTGTCCGTGATCGATGGATAGTCCGTCATGGTCTCGGTCCAATCCGTGGCCGGATAGTTCAGCACCTGGGCGCGCAGGGCGGGTCCACCGTCGCGGGCGCGCAGTGCGGTGAGCGCCGCGATCATGCCACCGGCGCTCTCGCCCAGCACCGCGACCGCCGACGGATCGACCTCCCATTCGGTCGCGTCTTCGACCAGTCGGACGAGCGTGTCGTATCCGTCGTCCACCGGGAGTGGCAGCGGATGTTCCGGTGCGAGACGGTATTCCACCGCGACGACGATCGCGGGGCAGCGTGCCGCGAGGTGGCTGTTGAGCCAATCGTTCTGCACACCGGTGCCCGCGATGAATCCGCCGCCGTGGAACGACAGGATGAGCGGCAACTTCTCGGCGGCGTGATTCGGGCGATGGACCCGCAAGGTCAGACGGCGTCCGGGCAGATCGATCGTGGTTTCGCAGATGCGGGCGCGGCGGTCCGGCAGTCCGCTGACGATTCGCAGGGCTTTCGATGACGCCAAGCGGTTGGTGCGCTCCCGAGCGGCGATCAGTTCCTCCTCGGTCACCGTTTCCCATTCCGTGGCGTCTCTGAGTATCCGGGTGCCGAACGGGGCTTTGCCACGCATGCTGTTCTCCTGCCGTCACGTCGCGTGACCCAACGGTCACCCGTGCAGCATCGCCGAGGCGTTCACCCGACGTCTTGGAGAAATGTTCCCGCCGGGATTCATGTCGCGTGCGACGTCGGCCATGCGACATCGTCGACGGCGAGCCACGGTGCGACCGCCGCCGCGGTGGAGGTCAAACCGGTGAAATCCATGACGTCCCGATACAGATGCGACTGGTCCGTGAATCCGCTCTCCGCGGCCACCAGCGCCGCGGCGTGCCCCGCGGCGAGCCGATGCACCACATGATCGAACCGCACCAGCCGCGCGGCCCGCTTCGGTGTGAGCCCGACCTGGGACCCGAACCGAGACCACAATCGCTTCCGGCTCCACCCCACTTCCCGCGCCACTCCCTCCACCCGAACCTGCCCCCGGGTGCGCACCATCCGCCGCCACGCGAACGCCACCTCGGGATCCACCGCCCGTCCTTGGGCGCACCGCCGAACGATCGCGGCTTCGGCGATCGCGAACCGCTCGTCCCACGAGGCCGCCTGTCGCAACCGGTCGCACAACGCTTCCGACTCCGGTCCCCACAACTCGTCGAATCCGACCACCGCCCCACCCAATTCCGCGCACCCACCGAAGACCGAATGTGCCATGACCGGCGACAACCGCACCTGGAGCACATCGACCTCCTGCCCCGACCCCACGACATCACCCGGATGGAGCCCCACCACCACGCCCCCGCGTCCCGATGTGCCGCTCACCTCGTCCGTGATCGTCACATCCCCGAAATCGATGAACACGGTCACCGCCGGATACGGCACCATCCGAAGATCCGTCCGTCGCTCCGCGCGTCCCGTGAACCCCGCCATCGCGATCCCCGGCACTCCGCCCACCGCGGGCACCGCGACACCCACCATCGTCGAATCGATCCGAACCGGCACAACAGCCATACCTCATGCTACGACCGCTCACCGACGGACCCTTGTCGCTCGATACGCGCACGGTGGCGGGAGATCGCGACTCGGAGAAACGGTAGAGAAGGGGCGTACTCGGCGCAGCGGATCCAGTTCGTGAATCTCCGGGCCGACGGGTTCCACCGGTCCTCGGAATCTCGCGGTGCTGGTGGCATCCACCGGATACCGAAGTAATTGCTGCCCTTCGAAATAGGGGCACGGGGTCGGTCTCTGTAGTGTCGCCGCGTCCGTCGATTCCATGAGAGGCGAGTACCGAATATGTCGTCGCAAAAGAAATCTGTGAACGGGTTCGAGGTCGCCAGGCTGGCCGTGGCCGCCGCCGCCGCGCTGACGACCGTCGCATGGTCGAGCACTGGCACGGCCTCGGCTGCCGAGGGCGATAGCTGGATCGTCACCGTGTGCAGGGGTGTGAGCCCCAACATCGTCGACTTTCCCTACTCCGGTCAGGTGGTCGGGGCGCAGTACAAGGGCACCCCGTATTTCACGATCCATGCGGGTGGCAGCATCTGGGGTGGATACGGAACGGAAGTCACGCTCAACTGGACGAACCTGACCACCGGTGCGTCGGGGTCGGAAACCGGCAGCGGCTCGGTGGGTTTCGTGATCGGCAACGGCAGCACCATCCATTTCGACCCACCCACCGGAGCCGGTACGATCCGGACCGATTTCGTGGTCCGCAACTCCGGATTGGTGCCCCAACAGGTCACCTGCTCCGGGATCTCCGAAATCTCGTAGCGGAACCGCGGCTGGTCCCGGCTCGGTGGGTCGGGACCGGATGCGCACGGGGCACATCGCCGAACCGGCAGCCTGCGCCGTCAACTGGAGGTTATCGCCCACCGTGCGAGGCGATCGGAATACCACCGTGGCTGCTCGGCCCACCGTCAGACGGAGCGGGTTCATCGACTCGGACGTCGGCCCGTATCCCTATTCGGGTGAGTTCTGCGGTTCGAGGCCGAGGTCGATCGGGGTGTCGAGTGCCGTATCGGCATCGACACTCGCCTCCACGAGAGCATCGACGTCCGCGTTCAACTGCTGCGCGAGGTGTGGATCGGCGGGCAGGCTCACATCGATGGTGCCGGTGAAGAGTTCGTCGCCCTCGGCGATCGTGTCGGTGCCGAGGAGGGTATTGAGACTGTTCACGGCGGTCCGGCCGAGTTCGAGGATGTTGTCCCCGGGGGCGCCGATGACGAGGTGGACTACGTTCTCGCCCGGGTCCTTGCGTAGATGCAGGATGCCGGTGTCGATCGAGCCGAGTTCCATCTGCTTGCCGTTGACCTTCGCTTCGACCTTGCCGGTGTCGACGGCGAGCGACAGGTCGGAGACGGTGGCGGTCTTGTCGCCGTGAGTGAGTTTGGCCTGGCCGGTGAGGTCGATCGTGCCGGAGGCGATCTCGCGGTCCGCGATCTCGATGGTGTCGCCGACGACCCGGAACCGGGCGATGCTGTCCAGACCGAGGTCGGGATTCACCGCCAGGGTCGTCTTTCCCGTGATGATCCGGAATTCGGTCGGTTCGGGGGCCGCCGTCGTCGGCGCGGCGAGTAGGAAAGCGGTGCAGACCGATCCGATGGTGACGGCGGAACGGGTCATCAGTGACCTGGACAAACGCACGGGCAATCCTCCTGGGTTTCGCGGCCAGAGCTCCCTTGATCTTCGTTGCCGTGCGTGTTCCGGATCGCCGACAGTGTGGAGTGTTCATGGCGCCGACGGGGAATCGGGCCGTGCGCGCCGCCGTCTGCCTGCGGCGTTGGCGAGTGCTTGGAACGTCGTTGGTCCTCGCCCACACAGTGATGACACGGCCGCTGCGGCGGCACCTCACACTCGAAAGGACCCACGATGTCCACCATTTCCGCTCTCCGCCCGCGACGTTCCCTGCCCGTGACGCTCGGCGTCGCCGCGGTGCTCGGCACGAGCCTGGTGCTGCCGGGCCTCGCTTCCGCCGCGCCCGTTCTGGCCTACGGTCCCTACACCTGCGCCCAGAATTTCGTCTGGCGTGAAGCGTTCGACGGCGACACGGTCTGTGTCAGCCCGGGCGATCGTGACATCGCTCGTGCCGAGAACGGTCAGGCGTCGGCGCGCCGCAGCCCGACCGGTGGCGCCTACGGCCCCGACACCTGCCTGCCGGGTTTCGTCTGGCGTGAGGCGCGGCCCACCGACCACGTCTGTGTCGACCCGTCGCGGCGTGACCGCGCGGTCGCGCAGAACTCCGAGGGTGCTTCACATCTCGCCGACGCGACCCAGCTCCCCGCGGGCAAGGTCGCCACTCGCTCCGACCTGATCGCGGGCGGCGGCCGGATCTACCTCGACGGCGGTAAGGGGCTCACCCCCGGTGGTCGGGTCGAGTTCTACGCCGCGGGTGTCAACGGCACCGCGGTGCGTCCGTTCGGCACCAGAACCGCCGACGGCAAAGGGGAATTGCCCAGGGAGAACACCGCTCTGGCCCAGGTCCGCTGCGAGCTGAAGCGCGACGAGACCGCGACCATCGTCGTCCTCGATGTCCGCACCGGTGTCGCCACCACCGCGGGCACCAGCTACGCCTACAGTTGCTGACCGTCGCGGGAGGACCGTCACAGCCAGCCGAGGCGTTCGGCCGCGCGCACCGCTTCGGCACGGGTACTGGTGGCGGTCTTGCCGATCACGGACGACAGATGATTGCGGACCGTGCCTTCGGACAGGTGCAGGCGTTTGGCGATGGTGGCCGCGGTGGCTCCATCGGCGGCCGCGGCGAGCACTTCGCGTTCGCGGGCGGTGAGCGGCGAGGTGCCGGCGGTCAGCGTCTCGGTGGCCAGTGCCGGATCGACGACGCGCAGTCCCATGTGGACACGGCGGACCGCGTCGGCGAGCTCCCTGGCGGGTGTGTCCTTGACCACGAATCCGCTCGCGCCAGCGTCGATCGCGCGACGGAGATAGCCCGGACGGCCGAAGGTCGTGACCATGAGAATGCGCACATCGGGGTATTGCTCGTGCAACGCGCCCGCGACCGTGATCCCGTCCAGCCCGGGCATTTCCACATCGAGCAGCACCACATCCGGCGTGGTGCGCGCGACGGCGTCGAGGACTTCGTCACCTCGACCGACCTCGGCGACGACATCGAGATCCGATTCCAGTCCGAGCAGCGCGGCGAGGGCGCCGCGCACGAGCGCCTGATCGTCGGCGAGCAGTAGCCGGATCATGCGGCGGCCTTCCTGGGCGGGCGGGTGATGAGGATGGGGGATCTCCGGGGGTGGAACCTATTTCGGCACGGTGACGGCCACATGGACGCCTCCTCCCGCCGGGATCGACAGCGTCATCGTCGCACCGGCCGCACGGGTTCGTTCACGCAGTCCGGCCAATCCCGAACCGGTTCCGGCATCGGGGCCGAGCCCGCGCCCGTCATCGATCACGTCGATACTCGTCGCGGTCACGGTGACCGTGCAGTGGCGAGCGGCGCTGTGGCGCACCACATTCGTGATCGCTTCGCGCAGCACCCAGCCGAACAGTTCGTAGTCGCCGTCGGGCAGGTTCGCCGGATCGGGGAGGTCGGCGGCGATATCGGCAGCGGCGAGCGCGGAGGCCGCATTGGCGAGTTCCGTGCGCAAGGTCACCTCACGCAGTCCGCCGACCGTGTCGCGGACTCCACCGAGCGCCTCGCGGGCCAGACGCTCGACGTCGGCCAGTTCGGTTCTGGCCCTTTCGATATCGACGTCGAGCAGTCGTTGCGCGAGTTCGGTTTTCACCGTGATCACGGTGAGCGAATGCCCCAGGATGTCGTGGACGTCGCGGGCCACCCGGTTGCGCTCGGCGACGATCGCGAGTTCGGCTTTCTGACGGCGCGCGAGTTCGCTCAGTCGTTCGCCGCGCAGGCCGAGTTGGCGGGCCGCCCAGATGACGAGCGGTACGAACGCCACGTAGAACGGCACATCGCGCAGGCCGGGCAGCGCCACCGGAACCAGCAGCATGGCGAGCATGACGACGACGCTGACGTACCCGGATTCGCGCGAGGGCAGATGGAAGATCGCGATGACGCTGATATAGATCGCGGTGGGCAGCGCGGCGGCCCCGAGCAGCGCGACCAGTACGACGGTGCACAGTGTCATCGCGGCCAGGACCGGCCACACCCGATGATCGACCGGCGGGACCACCAGCGGGTCGC
This sequence comes from Nocardia noduli, assembly GCF_019038455.1. NCBI lineage: Bacteria > Bacillati > Actinomycetota > Actinomycetes > Mycobacteriales > Nocardiaceae > Nocardia > Nocardia noduli. The sequence goes on along the minus strand of NZ_JAFMPL010000002.1, from coordinate 206,181 downwards.
GTCGGCGGGTTCCGCGGAAGACGACGAACGATCCCATGATCGACACCGCGTACCCGAACAAGGTCACCGCGGCCAGCGCCGCGTCGGGTTGTGCGCCCTCGCGCCAGTTCCGCACGATCGGCCCGATCAGATAGGACAGCCACGCCACCGCGATCAGCGCACTGAGCCAGCTGCGACGATTGCCGTCCAGCGCTCCGGCGGCACAGCGAGTGAGGCGGTCCGCGACGGCAGACAGACGGCGAGCGGTGCTCATGTGTCGCGCCCGCCGATTCCGTCCTCGCACGGGCGTGCCAGGACGGAATCGGCGGGGTATCGGGCGGCGTTCACGGGGATCGACGCTACCGAAGGCCGCGGTGCCCGGGTCACCGGTATCCCCATGTGCCGCATGTCAGCGGGCGGTGTCACGGCGGAACAGCACGGCCGCCCCGGTGACGAAGACGGTCGCCCAGACCGTCACGTTCAGGATTGCCGCCGCGATCGAGGAACCGGCGGTGTCACCGAACGGCATCCGGGCCAGGGTCGCGACGCCGTAGGTGGGAAATACCGTCGACACCGTCGCGAACCAGCCGTGCAGCGGTATGAACAATCCCCCCGCGAAGGACAGCCCGGCCAGGGCGGGACCGAGCAGTTGCATGACATTCTCCGACGGCAACAGATAGCCGATGAACAGGCCGAATGCCGCGAAGACGAGTGAGCAGATCCAGGCGAGCAGGAAGCAGAAGACCCATGCGGTCGCCGTGAGCTGTGCGCCGAGCGCGGCGCCGACCACGAAGACCGCGACAACCGAGACCAGTCCGAGCACCATCGCGACGGCGACCTTCGTCGCGATATAGGCGGTCGGCCGCAGGGGAGTCAGCCGCAATTGGCGGCTCCATCCCTGAGCGCGCTCGACCGCCACCATCGCACCGCCGCTCGTGGTGGCCAACATGGCACCGTAGACGGCCATCGACACCATGACGTAGCCCGTCACATTGCCCGAGCCGAAGGATTCGGTCCGATAATCGGATCGCAGCCCGAAGATGACGAAGAACAGTGGCGGCATGACCAGGGTGAACAACATGGTCCGCCGATTGCGCAGGAGGCGGCGCAATTCCAGGCGTAGGAAGCCGAGGCCGCGGTGGGCACGAGTGGTGCGGACCGGGCGGGAAACGACAGTGGACATCTCAGTGGGCTCCGGAGGTGAGGGTGAGGAACGCGGATTCGAGGTTGTGCGAAGTGATTTCGAGGTCGACGGCGGTGGTTTCGGTGAGCAGATGACGGGCGACCGCGTCGGAATCCTTCGTGCGCAACAGGACTCGATCACCGCGCACTTCGACGTCGTCCACACCGGGAACACCGAGCAGTTCCGCCGGCCGCGCGTGCGGCAGCGTCGCGCTGACCGTGCGGCCCGCCGCAAGATTCTTGATCTCCGCGGCGGTACCGTCCGCGACCACCCGTCCCTCGCGCACCAGGACGACACGGTCGGCATAGGCGTCGGCCTCGTCGAGATAGTGGGTCGCGAACAGGACGGTGCGGCCACGCTGGGAATCCGCGCGCATCGCCTGCCAGAACTCCCGGCGTCCTTCGACATCCATCCCGGTGGTCGGCTCGTCCAACACGATCAGGTCGGGATCCGGCAGCAGCGCGAGCGCGAAACGCAACCGCTGTTGTTGTCCCCCGGAGCATTTGCCGACTCGACGCGCACCGATATCGGCGATCCCGGCCCGTGCGAGAACCTCCTCGACCGGTCGGGGACGGTGATGCAGGGTCGCCACCAGTTCGACGGTTTCCGCGACGGTCAGATCGGACAGCAAACCCCCCGATTGCAGCACCGCCGAGACCCGCCCCGCGGAAATCGCCCGGTCCGGTGGACCACCCAGGATCCGCACCGTGCCCGAGTCCGGTTCCGTCAGGCCGAGCATCATGTCGATCGTGGTCGATTTACCCGCGCCGTTGGGGCCGAGAAAGGCCACGATCTCACCGGCCGCGACGACCAGGTCCAGTCCGTCGACCGCGCGGACCACGTCGCCGCCGGAAACATGGAAACTCTTTCGCAGAGCACGTAATTCGATCGCCGCGTCGACGGGTGCGGGGGAGTCCGTCGCGGTCCTCGGTATCACCTTCGATGTCATGACACCAGCGTCCCGCGACACGGGCGCGAGTACCCCGCACGACTGTCATCGGCCGGGCATGGCATTTGTCATGGGTACGAGTGACGCGGGGGTTGAGCGGTTCCTGGATGCGAGCCGAACCCCGGATCGCTTCTGAGGTCGACCCTCGCAATGCATGGATCTCCGAATGAGCTGGATCGGTGTGTGCCCGTTCCTACCTCCGCGCGTCGCCCTGACAAAACCTAGGAGCGTTCTGTGGTCGATATGAGTCGCGGGCCTCATGTGATGGTCGGTTCCCACTACCGGTGAGCGAGACGCTTCGGATCGTCGGCGCACCCGGACCGTCTCGTCCGCGAATGTTTCCGCGCCCGGGCTGACCGGGATAAATATTCCAGCGCCTACGGCCCAGCTCCGGACCTGAGTCTGCTCTCGGTCGCGCGGCATTCGAGCCGCTCTGGTTGGACCGCCTACGCGGTCGAACGTACCCGTTCGACGCGCTCGTTCACCCTGTCTGCGCGGCGGCTTGTGCTCCGATTTTCCTGGTGCGCCGGTCGTTCCATGTCAGGAGAGTGGCGACCGCGGCCCAGCCGAGCAGATAGAGGCAGGCGCGCACCGGATGCCAGTCGGTCGAGAGCAGGGCAATGGTGAGCGCTGCCAGGATCGTGAGAAGGCCTACGGTTCGTTTCGTCACTCGTGGAGCCCGTCTGTTGTGGACGACTGTCGAGGCGCTCGAGGTGGAACGCCGAGGTCGATGTACGACTATCCCCCGCGTTTCGATTCGGCGCGACGTCCATTGATGGAAGTTCGGCCATTGTCATCATATCGAATGGGGCATCGACAGGGACATGAATTCCTTCGTGGGAAGCCCAGCGCCTACAGAGCGGTTGCTTCGAATATGGTGCCGATCAACTCATCCCGCGCGCGGATTCACACCATCGAATGGACGGTGCCCAAGGGGTACGTCAGCTGAACCCCACGTTCGCGCGGTGTCCATCCCTTTCCGAGTGCGTTCCTGATCGCCCACGCGACCAGTCCCGGCGCGATCACCGTGCCGTATTCGACCCAGGTCACCATGCGTTGGCCGGGCCGGTCGGCGGATTCCACGACGATCGCATTGTCGGGGTCGTTCGGAGCGACGACCCAACGGTAGGTCTCGCCGTCGATATTGATGATGCGAGTTCCCTTGCGTGCCAGAGCCATGGACGTATTCAACGTGACGCCGAGCGTGATGTCGATCGATTTTCTCTGGCGCAAGTCCCGTTCCGGATATGTACGGGACCGTGATATCGAAATCGCCACTGCGGTAGACGATCCACTTGTACTTCTTCCCGGTGACGCGTTCCGCGTCCTCCGCGCCGTCGAGGAAGCCGGTGAAGTCGAAGTCGTGGTTCTCGTTCTCGCTCTTGTCGTTGGCGATGTGGGCGTACTGGTAGGTGTGGTATTCGGCGGGGCGTATTCGACGTGAACTCCGGTTCTGCGCACCGAGAAGGTCCGACGCGGTTGGCGACTATCGTTGCGCGGCAGCGGATTCAGGTCGATATGCCGCGCATCGAGGGCGTGTCCGTGCGGAGTGGGACGTCGTTTGCGTGAGCGCCGCGTGCTTCGTCGCCGTCCGAGTCGGAGCGTTCAGACGTTGCGAAATATGCTCAGCCGCAGGAGTTTCGCTCGTCGAGTTTGACGACCGACAGGACTGCCTCACCTTCGCCGAAGGGCGTGCCCGGTGCCGGAGTCTGGCTCACGACGATCCAGTTCCGGTCGTTGACCTGCATTCGGCCTTTACCGGTGGCGTCGGACGAGCGGGAGTAGAACACCCCGGCCGCCTGGATCGTGTTCTGGGCGGTTTGCAGATTCATGCATACGACATTCGGCATCAGCGCCTCGGCTGCGGCGCTGTTCGGCGCTGCTTCCAGCGGAGGGCTGGATGCCGTGACCGAAGGTGTGGAACTCGGCGCCGCTCTCAGGGGAGAGCTCGACGTCGCCACCGGCACCGTGGACCTCGGCGCCGAGGAGGAAGTCGATGCGGCGGAGGATGTTCCGCCGTCGGTGTCGACCGCGCAGCCGGTCACGCCGACCAGGAGTAGGCCGCCGACGACCGCCGCGCCCCACACCAGGGTGCGGGTTCGAGCCGGTGCACCGCTCCACGGCAGTCCGGTGTTGCTCGCTGGTGGATCTTGCTGACGGTTCATGCGGTTACTCCCCAGGTCCGATGGTTGAGCGAACGGTCGGCACGTAGCCGTCTCCCCCCGACAGGAGTCGTCGCCTCGCCATATGATGCCTTGTCCGACTGTTGATTTCCCCATAATGGGAAAGTGAGCTCAATGGAAACGCTCGAGCTGGCAAATGATCGGCGATCGGATTCTCCGACGGAGGCCGTGCGGTAGCCGACGGCATGACGCTTGGCTATGCCGACGGCGGCCGCGCTGAACAACCTCGCACGTCGGCACGACGCCGACCGAACGATCGAGGTGCTCGTAGGCTCAGAGGGGGCCGAGCGGTCCCTACAGCGTCGTTTCGGTCGACGATCCGGGGAGGTACAGCACTGCGGTCGAACGTGCCCACATCGAGCGCTTCGGGCCGGGCACGCCGTATGACACCGCTCGCTCATGCGGGGACCGGCCCTGCCGCAGCCGATGCGAAGATGGGGCTCGCGACCGAACGCTCGTATTCGGCGGCAGCCGGAAGGGGAATCTGTATGCGCACGGATATCGATCCGGACGAATTGGGTCACGGCAGCTTCTACAAGATCCTGACCAGCGTCGTGGTCCCCAGACCGATCGCGTGGGTCTCGACCCGCTCGGCGGCGGGTGTCGACAATCTGGCCCCGCATTCGTTCTTCACGGTCTCGTGCGTGCAGCCGCCGATGGTGCAGTTCACCTCGGTAGGTAAGAAGGACTCGTTGCGCAATGTGCTGGAGACCGGGGAGTTCGTGGTCTGCCTGGCGAGCGAATCGATGTTCGAGCGGGTGAATGCCACCGGGACGAACTTCCCGGCCGAGGTGTCGGAATTCGCCGAGGTCGGGCTCACCCCGGAGCCGAGTGCGACCGTGGCGCCGCCGCGGGTCGCGCAGTCGCCGGTCGCCTTGGAATGCAGGCTCGAGCACGCGCTCGAACTCGGCGATTCGACCGTGGTCATCGGCCGGGTATCGCACGCCGCGATCGATTCGGATGTTTTCGAGACCGATACGCGCGGCAACAGTCTGCCCGCGATCGAACGGCTGCGTCCGCTGTCCCGGCTCGGCCGCAACGAATGGGCGACGATCGGGGAGGTCCTCGATATCACCCGAGTTCCCTACGAACAATGGCCGGGCCATTTTCATCGCGAGGATTGACGGCGGTGCCTATGCGCTCGGACCCGCCGATGTGCGAGATGCCGTCAGCAGACTCAACCTGACGCCTTCGCCGAGGTTGGTCGGGGTTCGATAGCAGGAGGTACTCGGTCGCAGACGCGGTCGGACGCGGCGCGACGGCGCTGGTCGGAGGTTTCGGCGTCCGGCGGGGATCATCGGCGAACCGATCGCGCCGCGGCCATCACCCGCTCGGTTCCGGGGGCACCGGTCGCGATGCGCAGACCGAGGCGACGGACCGCGTCCTCGAACCCGCGTTGCCGGTCCAGCGCGCGGGCCCGCAACGCGGTGTACGACTCACCGTGTTCCGGAGTGACTCGTACTGACAGTTCGAGCAGATCGAGGTCGGCGATCCGCCATCGTTGGGCGTCGACCGCCAGATCCCCCACGCGCAGGTTGCTCCATTGTGTGGACGCGATCGGTCCCATGGCCACGAGGCGGTCGACCGCGACGCCGGGTGGTGTGCAACCGATCAGGAACCGGCGCTGTGCGGGGGCGAGGTCCGCGGTGACGTCGGTGCCGAGCACGGTGGCGTCGTGTAGCGCTCCGGCCGGTCGCTCGCTGACCACGGAGGCCGACAGTTCACGACCTTCGCCGTTCCAGTTCTCTTCGACGCGATATCGCAGCGCGACATCGGTGAAGGGCGCGCTCCAACTGCCGAGCAGTTGCTCGGGTACGCAGGGGCACAGTGTGACGGTGAGATCGTCGCTCGATCCGCTCCGCAACCGGATGATGATCCCGTTCGACAGCAGAGTCGACGTCGCGCCACCGTCGGGCCGGGGTTCGGCGAACCAGACGCGGCGGTCGATCATGGGACGACCCGTGGTTTCCAGTCGGGTCAACGCGGCCGCGACGTCACCGTCGAGGTCGACCTCGATGTCGATGGGACTGATCACCCGAGCACCTTTCCCGCGTTCCACCCCCGCAGCGCCGTCGAAGACAGCGTTGTCCGGATCGGGTGGTTCGGCGCGCGTACCGCGCTACCCGATTGCTCGGATCGGCACTCCTCGCCACCGTCTGACCGGTGATACCGGCCGTGACCGCTCGGCTGCTCGGGCCGGACGGGTGACCCAGCGGAGTCGTCGACCTCGAGCAGTCCGCGACTCCGCCTCGACGATCGGGGTGTGGAGTAGCCGACTACTCGTGACGGGCACGGCACCACGTCGAAGACTGGGAGCCGATTCGATTTCGGGCACGTCAGAGCCCGTGCCAGCCACCCGGAGGTATTTCATGGTCAGCACAGAATCGACGCATCCACCGCGCGTGACCACCCCGCGGCCACCACCGCGCCGCCTGTCGCCCGTCACCCGCGTGCTGGTCGCCGCCGCCGAGGCGATCGATCGCGGGATCGGCTGGTTCCGACTGCCGACCCCGGCGGGTTTGGCCGTCCTCGTCGGTCTGCGCAGCCGACTGCGCGCGGACAATCTCTTCGACACCGGATCACACCCGGACGGACCGCTGTCGCCGGACGAGTCTCCCGCGGGCGCGAACCCGCGGGCGCGAACCATCGACGGCACCTACAACAGTCTCACCGATCCGCGCGCGGGCTCGGTCGGTTGCCGGTTCGGGCGCAACGTCGCCCTGGAACACACCTACCCGGAGGATTCCGACCGGATATTGGAACCCAATCCGCGCCGGATCAGTCGGGAGCTGTTGACCCGTGGACAGTTCCAGCCCGCCACGACCTTGAATCTGTTGGCGGCGGCCTGGATCCAATTCGAGGTTCACGACTGGGTCAGTCACGGGGACACCGACACCGAACCGTGGCGCGTGCCGGTGGCCGATCGGGATCCGTGGCCGGACCCGCCGATGACGATCCTACGCACCCCCACCCTGTCCAGCCCCGAGCCCGGCGGCCCACCGACCTATACGACGCGCGAGTCCCACTGGTGGGACGCCTCCCAGATCTACGGCAGCACACCGAAATTCGCCGAAGCGCTGCGGACGGGAAAGCGGGGCCGACTCGAGGTCGACCTTCTGGGGCTGCCGCCGCTGGATGTCGAGGGCCTGATGGATCTGTCCAGTACGGCGGCCAACGCCTGGGTCGGTCTCGCGCTGCTGCACTCGCTGTTCATGCGCGAGCACAACGCGATCTGCGAGCGCCTCGCCCGCCGCTACCCGGATATGGACGACGACCGGCTCTACGACACCGCCCGCCTGGTGAATTCGGCGTTGCTCGCCAAGATCCACACCATCGACTGGACGCCCGCGATCATCGCCCATCCCACCACCGTCGCCGCCATGCGCGCCAACTGGTTCGGTGTGCTGGGGGAGCGGATCGCGCGCCGGTTCGGGCGGATCAGCGGCAACGAAGTCCTGTGCGGCATCCCCGGCTCCGTTGTCGAGGACCATGGGGTCCCGTACTCGTTGACCGAGGAGTTCGTGGCGGTGTATCGGATGCATCCGCTGATCCCGGACGAGTTCGCGGTGCGCAGTCTCGCCGACGACAGTGTCGTCGCCGAGCACACCCTGCCCGATCTGGGGATCGCTCACATCCGGGAACGCCTGGCCGAGACCTCGATGGACGCCCTGCTCTACTCGTTCGGTCGCGCCAACCCCGGCGCGCTGACCCTGCACAACTATCCGATCCATCTCCAGAAACTCGAACGCCCCGGCCATCCGGTGATGGATCTGGCGACCGTCGACATCCTGCGTGTGCGGGAACGAGGAGTGCCGCGCTACAACGAGTTCCGTCGACAGATGCGCCTGGCACCGGCCGCCTCCTTCGAGAAGTTGACCGACAACCCGGTGTGGGCGCGCGAACTCGCGCAGGTCTACCGCGACGTGGAGGACGTCGACCTCATGGTCGGGCTCTACGCCGAACCCAAACCGCCCGGATTCGGTTTCAGCGATACCGCGTTCCGGGTGTTCGTGCTCATGGCGTCGCGTCGACTGTCGGCCGACCGGTTCTTCACCACCGACTTCCGTCCCGAGGTCTACACCGAGGCCGGTATGGCCTGGGTCCGTGACAACTCCATGCGCAGCGTGCTGCTGCGTCATTTCCCCACCTTGGCGCCCGCTCTCGACGGCGTCGCCAACCCGTTCGCTCCGTGGCGGAGCGTCGCTCCCCGACACGGCACAGTCTCGCGACACAGCACAGGTCCGCGACACAGCACCGCCTCTCGGCGGGAGTAGGAAAGGAAGCGACCACGATGACCGATCTCGTTGCACCGCACACGACCGAGCAGGCCTACCTGCGCTACCGCGACGACCTCGAACACCCACGTCCCGACGAAGAAGACGATATCGACAAGATCATCACGGTACTGCGTTCCAACCTCGAAAAGGCCTACCGCACATACAAACACGGCCTGCGTGACGCGCACGCCAAAAGTCACGGGATCCTGCGCGGCGAACTCACCGTCCACGCGAACCTGCCATCCGAACTCGCCCAGGGGCTGTTCGCCGCCCCCGCCACCTATCCGGTCGTCGCCAGGCTGTCCAGTACCTCGGGTGTGATCCGCAGCGATCAGCTGCGCGGCGTGCGGGGGCTGGGAATCAAGGTCATCGGCGTGGACGGCCCGCGCATACTGCCCGACGACAGCGCGAGCACCCAGGACTTCATCATGGTCACCCACCGTGAATTCCTCTTCGCCGACGCCCACGCCTACCTCACCCGGGGAATGCCGACCGCGTGGGTGCTGGCCCGGCTGCCCGACGCCGTCCTGCAAACGGGCAGCACCGTCCTGTCCGCGCTCGACGCGCACGTGCTGCGGCGCATCGGACGTCCGGTTCCACCCAACCTGGGCGTATTCATCCGGCCCAACACCCACATCCTGGGCGAGACCTTCTACTCCTCGGCGCCCCTGCGCTACGGCGACCACGTCGCGAAAATCCTCTACACCCCGGTCTCACCGGAGGTGAGCGCGCTCGCGGGCACACCGGTCGGCAACGACGCGGGCATCAACGCCCACCAGGACATGATCGTCGACTTCTTCGCCGAGCACAGCGCCGAATACGAGTTGCGCGTGCAGTTGTGCACCGATCCCGAGACGATGCCGATCGAGGACGCCACCGTCGCGTGGCCGGAAGCCGATTCACCGCACCGCCCGGTGGCGACCATCCGCTTCGACCGCCAGGACCCCTACACGCCCGAGCGGCGAGCTTTCGGCGACGACGTGCTGTCCTTCAATTCCTGGCGCGGGCTGGAATCCCATCGGCCGCTGGGATCGATCAACCGACTCAAGAAACGCGTCTACGAGGCGTCGAGCAACTACCGTCACCACGTCAACAACGCCCCCCGCGTCGAACCCACCGCCGACCGACTTCCCCGATGACCACCGCGCCGCCGTTGCCCCCACCGCCGTCCTCGGCGGCGATGGTCGGGGCAGACCCCACCGTAGGCCGTTTACCTGCGCAAACCCATCCCGGAGTGGGCGCGCGAGAACTAGAATTACTACTCATGGGGGACCGCTGGCAGCTCCTCGATCGCCCCGCCGAATACCGAGCCGTTCGCACCGCGTTGACGAACAGCGAGGGCGGCGGTGCCGTACTCGTCGGCGCCGCCGGGATCGGCAAGACCACCCTGTCCAAACTCGTGACCTCGACCTTGGATGCCCCGGTGCGGTGGGTGGCCTGCACCGAGTCGTCCCAGGCGATTCCGCTCGGCGTATTCGCCCCGTGGATCGCCCCGACCGCCTCCCGCGACCCCATCGCGCTCCTCGGCTCGGCCAGGGAGAACCTGCTCGCCGAACCCCGCACCGTGATCGGTGTCGACGACGCGTATCTGCTCGACAAACTCTCCGCGACGCTGCTGCACCAGATCGCCGTCGACCGCGCCGCCCCCATCGTGGCCACGGTCCGCACGGGCGAACCGGTCCCCGACGCGGTCACCTGCCTGTGGAAGGACGGCTATCTCGAACGCGTCGAACTGCGACCGCTGACCAAACAGCAGTGCGTCGCTCTCGTCGAAACCGTCCTGGACGGCACCCTGGAAGGGCTCAGCGCCGACGTCATGTGGGAGTCGTCGGTCGGGAACCCCCTGTTCCTGCGGAATATGGTCGAGGGCGCCGTCGAGGCGGGCACCCTGACCGAAGTCGACGGGGTGTGGCAACTGCGCGGTCCGACCGCGGTGCCTTCGGGACTGGTCTCGCTGCTCGAGTGCAGGCTGGCCCGGTTCGGCGAGCCGGTCATGGACACATTGAAGATGCTGGCCCTCTACGAGCCGCTCGACATCGACGTCCTCGCGGATCTCGTCGGCGAGGACGCGGTGGATGCCGCCGAGATCTCCGGCCTGATTCGCACCAGCAGCGACGGCCGCTCCGTCAGCGCCTGCTTCAGTCATCCACTGCTCGGTGACGTGGTGCGCCGCCGGATCGGCACCGCGGCGGCCCGCAAGCGGCGCGGCCGGATCGTGGAGATGCTGCGCGACCAGGATCTGAGCACCGCCTCGCACCGCATCAGACTCGCTCAATTGTGTGTGGACAGCGGCCAGGCCATCGACAACGACCTGTTGATCACCGCCGCCAAAGACGCTGTCGCCCTGTCGAATCTGCCGCTGGGCGAACGCCTGGCCCGGGCCGCGTTCGAGCGTGGCGGTGGGCTGTCCGCGGCCGAAGTGCTCTGCCGCGCCGTGCTCTGGCAGGGCCGTCCCCAGGAAGCCGACGACATCCTGGCCGATTTCGACCCCGACCGCCTCGATCAACTGGAACTCGTCCAGTGGGGTATTCCCCGGGCGAGCGTGCTGTTCTGGAGTATGGGCGATGTCGTACGCGGCCACGAGATCATGGCCCTGCTCGGCGATCGCGTCGAGCATCCCGCGCTGCGCCTGGTCATCGACGCGGCGAACGCGGCCATCGCGGTCCACGAGAACAAGATCACCGCGGGGATCGAAGCCGCCGAACGTGTACTGGCCGAGCCGAGTCCCCCGAAACAGGCGATCGACTGGGCCGCGTTCGCCCTCGGTCTGTCGATGCCGATCGCCGGGCGAGGCGGCGATTTCGCGCCGATCGCGGCCAGGAGCCGGGCCCAGCAGAAGACCACCGACGGCATGATCCGGGATATGGTCCGCTACGGCGACGTGATGGCACTGACCCTCGTCGGCGACCTCGACCTCGCCGAGCAGCGGGCCGCCGAATACAGTGAATTCTCCTCCTGCGCACAGTTTCTGGGCTGGGCGATCGCCAAGATCGGGTGCAGTGCGGTCGCCACCTACCGCGGCCGATTCCGCGAGGCGATCACCTCGTTCGAACAGGCGCTCGCCGCGCTGAACGCCGAATCCGCGCTGCCCTGGAAGCTGCCCGCGCAGTTGCTTCTCGTCCGCGCCTACGCCGCCCTCGGCGACGCGGCCGAGGGCGAACGTATCCTGGCCGAGGCCGACGAACACACCGGACCGCAGCTGGCCCTGCACGAACCGCAACGCATGATCGCCCGCGCCTGGCTCGCGGCGAGTTCCGGAAGTCAGCACCGCGCGGCCGAACTCGCCCGCAAAGCCGCCGATATCGCCCACAGCTCCGGGCAGTACGCGTTGGAAGCCGAGGCGCTGCACCACGCCACCCGATTCGGCGACCGAACGGTGGCCCGACGGCTGGCCGCACTCGTCGGTCGCGCACAGGGGCCGGTGGTGGCGATCTATGCCCGGCACGCCGCCGCTTTCGAACGTTCCGACACCCAGGCGCTCGCGGCGGTCAGCGTCGAGTTCGAGAACATCGGACTACTGCTGTCGGCCGCCGACGCCGCGGCGCAGGCCGTACCGATCCACGACCACGCGGGCAGGCGCCGACTCAGCGCCCAGGCCGCCGCCCGCGCGCTCGATCACGCCGCCCGGTGCGACGGCGCGACCACACCCGCCATCCAGGCCGCCGCCCACCCGCTGCCGATCACCGACCGCGAACGGGAGATCACCGCCCTCATCGCGCGCGGACTGTCCAACCGCGAGATCGCCGAGCGGCTGTGCGTCTCGGTCCGCACCGTCGAAGGACATATCTACCGGGCCTGCACCAAACTCGACGCCGCCGATCGCGACCAGCTCGCCGCGTTGATCTGGGGCGACCTCACCCGGTGATCCGTTTCACCCCGGCGAACGCGCGACTCCGGTCGACGGAATTCGAGTGGTCCGTTACTCGCGACCCGCGCAGGAAACGCGACCACGCTGAGAACACCATCCACAATTCTCCGGCGAGGTGACCTCATGGAAATCGACAGCGAAATACGGACGACCGCGCGGTGTGACCAGGTGAACGCCGCAGCTCGACGATTCGCCGACAGTGCCGGGCGACGCGACGAAGTGGCCCGTCGACGTCGGGCGACCGATTCCGATGTCGTCGATACCGAAGAACAGATCATCGCCCGCGCCGATCGCCTCCTCGTCAGCGGTGAAGTACCCGCGCAGGCCGTGATCGAACTGGGCGGGCAGGACCCGGTCGGCAGTATCCGCTCGCTGGAACGCGTGATCGGCTTCGCCAACGAACTCCAGGCCGTCAACTTCCTGGCCCGAGGCAGCCGCGCCGCCGCCGCCGTCGCGCGGATCTCGCTGGTCGACAAAGGCCGCGAGATACCGATGGGCACCGGGTCGATGGTGTCACCGCAACTGTTGCTCACCAACAACCACGTCCTGCCCACGCCCGCGGACGCCGAGTCGGTCGTGGTCGAATTCTCGGCCGAAGCGGGCCTCGACAACGTGCCGAACACGACGGTGCGCCATCGGCTCGCACCCGACGATTTCTTCGTCACCTCCGAACATCTCGACTACACGCTGGTACGAGTCGCCTCGAGCCCGGACGGTGACGCCCCCGGGACGGTGTTCGGCTGGAGTCCGTTGATCGCCGACTCGGGCAAGATCGTGATCGGCGAGGCGATGAATGTCATCGGTCATCCGATGGGCAGGCTCAAGGAGATCTCTATTCGAGACAACCGGCTCGATCTGCAACTCGACGATTTCCTGCATTACACCTCCGACACCGAGCCGGGAAATTCGGGCTCGCCGGTTTTCAACGATCAATGGGAGATCGTCGCGCTGCACCACTCGGGCGTTCCGAAGAAGGACGACAACGGTCGGTTGCTGCGCAAGGACGGCAAGCAATGGCAACCCGGCGACGGTGAGGACACCGTCGACTGGGTCGCCAACGAAGGCGTCCGGGTGAGCGTGCTGCTCCGCGATCTGGGGTCCAGGCGGTTCGATCCCGCGCAGCGGAAACTGCTCGACGAACTCGGACCCACCGCGAAATTGTCGTCCGAGTCCGCCGCGGCCGGACCCGAATCCACGGCACTGCCGCATCTTTCGATCACCGAGAGCGTCGTGCGCGGCGCGCCGGGCAGGCCGAGTGCGTTCGGCGGCCGGCGCAGTGTGATGTTCCTGCACGGTCGAGGGCAGCAAGAGCGCGTTCCGGCCGATCTGCGGCGCATGTGGGCCGCCGGATTGAACAAGGGACTGACGCTGGCGGAGCTGAGTCCGGTCGATCCCGCCGACGTGTATTTCCCCTACTACGGTGACCAGCTCATCGCGAGCATGAGCGCGTCCGAATCGATCGTCGACACCGGGTCCGGGCTCTACGAGAGCCTGGTCGAGGAGGCGGCGCACCGCGCGGGCATGCCGAGCACCGCCGACGTGCCCGTCGCTGAGGAAGGTTTCGGCACCGTCGTGCTCGGCCGGGTCCGCGATCAGCTCGGCTGGATCGCCGCGCGCAGCCGCCTCGACTCCGTGCTGATCGGGGCTCTCTTCGAGGATGTCGCCGCCTATCTCGACGACGAGCAGGTCAGGAAGAGCGTGTTGGACACCGTGCTCACCGAGGTGCCGACCCGGGGCGAACTCATCCTCGTCAGCCACAGTCTCGGCACCGTGGTCGCCTTGGATCTGCTCACCCAGCTGCCGCGCGAGGTGGAGGTGAGTCTGCTGGTCACCGCGGGCAGCCCGCTCGGCATGGACGCGGTCCATCGCAAACTCCTCATCGGCGGCCCGAACAGGCCCGAGCGCGTGGGGGAGTGGCTCAATACCTGGTACGCAGGCGATCCCGTCGCCATCGGCTGCCCACTGCGCCCGACCTGGGGACCCGGTCTCCGGGACCTGCCCGTCGAGAACCCCGAGGAGCGCGCGCACGATATCGACGAATACCTCGCGCATCCGGAGGTGGCAGCGGTCATCGGACGAAAACTGTCCGCCTGAACGAACATCCAGCGCCGATTTCGAGTAGTGCCTTACCCGCGTTCCGGACGGACGGTCGCGCAAGAGTTCTCGTAGCGCCATCGCGCACGGCGAACCGATCGCCTCCGTATCGGACGACAGGAATCTCATGAACAACGATGTGAAATTACAAGGGCACACGCCGGTTTCGAGCGCCGGACCCCTCGTCGAGGTAATCGAACAATCGCCGGGCACCGGGACCGGCCCCGGCATCGCCTCGGTCGCGGGCGATATCGAGGATATCGAGGGGTATGTCCTGTCCGGTGGCCGCGCCGACGCCGAATCCGCCGATCTCGCAGAGCTTTCCGGACTGCCCGATGTCGCCTGGGCCTCCTACCGCGCGCCCGAGGTACCGGTCGAGGAGAGCATCATCGGCATCGACGACCGCGTGCAGGTGACGGCCACCGCCGACTATCCGTGGCGCGTCCACGCCTCGCTGCTGATCACCGCGGCGGACGGCTCACGCTGGGTCGGCACCGGCTGGTTCCTCGGCCCGCACACCCTCGGCACCGCCGGGCACGTGGTCTTCATCAAGAACAGCGGCGTCCCCGGCCGTGACGGCTGGGTGCGATCGATCCAGGTGATCCCGGGACGCAACGGCGCGCAGCAGCCGTTCGGCTCGGTCCTCGCCTCGGGCGGCGCGTTCCGCTCGGTGACCGGCTGGACCGTCAACGGGGATCAGAACTTCGACTACGGCGCCATCGTGCTGCCGACCGACCTCGGCAATACGACGGGATGGCTCGGTTTCGGCGTGTACAACGACGCGACCCTGCTGGCCAGCACGGCCAATATCGCCGGATACCCGGCGGACAAGCCCGCGGGTACCCAGTGGTACCACGGTGCCCGGGTGACGGCGGTCAACGCCCAGAAGGTCTTCTACGAAACCGATACGATCGGCGGCCAGAGCGGCAGCGCGGCGTATCGCCTCGTCGACGGGCAGCGGATGGCGTTCGCGGTCCACGCCTACGGCGGCTCGACCGCCAACTCCGGAACCCGGATCGACACGTCGGTGTTCGACAACCTGCTCGCCTGGCGGGCATGACTCCCGCCCTCATTCGGGGCGTGGTCGACTCGCCGGTCGGACCGGTCGCTTTCGCGTCGGTCTACCTCGAGTCCGCGCCCGCGCCCGTTCCGGATGTGGCCGCGATGACCGACGAGGACGGCGGATTCGTCCTCGCCGGGGTCGGGCCCGGCCGATACCGGATCGGGGTCAACGCCCCCGGCTACGACCCGCGCCACGTCGAATTCGTCCTCGGCGTCGATGACCTCTTCCTGCGCGTGCGAGTCCAATGAAATCCCCTTCTCAGCAAAGGATTACGACAGTGAACAGAAACAACGACGTGCTGGCGCACGAACGGGTGAGTCCGGTCGAGGCGCCACTGCAACGCGAAACGAGTAATGCCGAACTGATCCAGGTCGACGCGCTGATCCGGGCGACCGAAGCCAGGCGCGCCTTCGGCGTGGCCGGGCGGCGCACCACGGTCGCCGTGCTCGACACCGGACTGCGCACGACCCACCGCGATTTCGCGGGCCGAGTTCGCGCGAGCCGCAATTTCACCGCCGACAACGGCGGCGACCCCGACGACGCCACCGACGGCCAAGGCCACGGCACCAACGTCGGCGGCATCATCTGCGCGGGAGACCTGCACATCGGCATGGCACCCGAAGCGGGCATAGTCCCGGTCAAGGTGCTCGACGATGCGGGCAGTGGATCGTTCACCGCCATCCTCGACGCCCTGCGGTGGGTATTCGACCAGCGGGCCGCGCTCGGCATCACCGCGGTGTGCATGTCGTTGGGAGCCTCCGACAACAGGACCACCGACACCGATCTGGCCGGTGACGCCATCGGCCGCGCGATGGCGGACCTCACCGCGGCCGGAGTGGTCTGCTGCGTCGCGGCGGGCAACGACTTCTTCGCCCACGACAGCGCCCAGGGCATGAGCTATCCGGCGATCTTCCGCGAGACCCTCAGCGTCGGAGCGGTATACGACTCCGACGTCGGACCGTTCTCCTACGAGTCCGGCGCGCGGGTCACCGAAAGCGGCCCGGACCGGATCACGCCGTTCTCGCAGCGACTGCACGAGAGCGTCGGCGGAGCGTGCGCCACCGATATCTTCGCCCCCGGCGCGCCGACCACGTCGTCGGGAATCGCCAGTGACACCGGCGAATCCGTCCAACACGGCACCAGCCAGGCCACACCGGTCGTCGCGGGCGTCGTGCTGCTGCTCCAGGATCTGCATCTGAAGGTCACCGGGACACCGCCGAGTGCGGCGGATGTGCGCCGCTGGCTGCTGGCGGGCGCGGTGTCGATCAACGACGGTGACGACGAACGCGACAATGTCCGCAACACCGGATTGGACTTTCCCCGGATCAGTGCGGTGGGCGCGTTGGACGCCTGTGCCCGCGATATCGGTGCGGAGGTCGGTGGAGTGGTGGTCGCCGCCGCGACGAAATAGCGCCCGGGGGCGATCGGCGCGACCCCTCAGCGGTGGAGGGCGAAACCCCGGTAGCCGGTCGCCGTTTCGCCCGCGCCCGTCGGAGCAGACCTAGGATTACGGGGAACCAGAGCAGCGCGACCACCATCAGCGTGAGCGCGTGCCAGGGCAGTCGCCACCACCACGGCGCGGCCGGGGAGAACGTGGTCGTCGAGTCGGCGGACGGCGCGGCGAAAGACCAGGCGAGGAAGCTGTCGCCGATGGGCAGGACGCCGAACGCGTAGCGTTTCGAGTCCCCGAGAGTGACCGGCATGCCGAGGCTTTCGCCGAGGCCGGTGAGTGGACCGGACAGGGATCGGTCGCCGTTCGCCCTGGCCGCGCCGAGGCCGACCACCGTGGCCGAGGCGCTGATGCCCAGGAGCAGTGGTCCGGAGTCCACGTCGCCCGCGCCGTCGCGACCACGCGGGTACTCCCGCACTCCCGGGAGACCGAGCGGGGTATCGATGAACAGTCGGCGGAATACGCTGTACTGCTGTGCCGCCCATGCCGCGTCGATCTCGGGCAGGAACCGCTGGATGATCGACTGCGACGAGCCGCGCGCACCCTCCTGCGTGGGTGCTGCCATATGCGGTAGCAGACCCGTCGCCGGGTCGAGTCGGGCACGCGCGGAGGTGAGCCATCGCGTGATGACCGCGTCGAAACGTGATCCGACGATTCGATCGTGCAACCGCAGCGCGGCCATGGCTACGACATTGTCGACCGGCCAGGCCTGGCCCGGATAGGCCGTGAGGAACGGCCCGTCGGTATCGAATGCCGCCGCGAGCGCCTCGCAGTCCGCGGTGAATCGCGCGGTCTCCGGTGCGGTCGCCCCGGCGAGTTCGATGACGGCTCCGCGCAACCGACTGGACCATCCGACGTAGAAGACCCCGTACGCCGGGCGGAGCCGCGCGTCGAAAACCGCCCGCCCGGTGGGAGAGTCGACATGTCGCAGCGCCCAGCGCGCTTCCCGCAGCGCCTCGTCCCGATAGGTCGGGTCGCCGCGCGCGATATCGGTCCACGTCAATCCGTAGAGGACGTAGGAGAAGACGTACCCCTCGGGGAACATGCCCTGCATCTCCTCGGCCGAGCCGGAATCCAGTTCCGCACGGATGAAGCGCAACTGGGCGACCACATCGGTGCGCGGCAGATCGTCCCGGTACATCCGAACCTGCGGGACGAGGAGCAGCAGTGTGAGCAGCGCCGCGGCGGCGATGTACATCGCTCTCGAGGCGGTTCGCAAGGAGATCACCTGTCGACCCTAGGGATTCCTCGACACGCGAGCCGTGTTCGGGTCGCGACGGCGGTGTGCGCGATAGATTGACCACCGTCCGTGTTGAACATGAATTTCGTTATTGACCTCGGAGAGGAGTGTGCGGCGATGAAAATCGCCTTCGTCGGCAAGGGGGGTAGCGGTAAGACGACGCTGTCCTCGCTGTTCATTCGCCATCTGGTCGAGCAGGGCTCGCCCGTCCTGGCAATCGACGCCGATATCAATCAGCACCTGGCCGCGGCCCTCGGGGCCGAGGAAGAGGAGTCGCTGACACTGCCGACCCTGGGGGAGCAGTTGCCCCTGATCAAAGAGTATCTGCGAGGCGACAATCCGCGGATCGCCTCGGCGGAGGCGATGATCAAGACCACCCCGGCGGGCGCGGGTTCCCGGTTGATCGGCGTCGTGGCGGACAATCCGATCTACCGCGCCTGCGTGCGCGAGGTCGGGGGAGCCAGGCTCATGGTGACCGGTCCCTTCGCCGAGGACGATCTGGGTGTGGCCTGCTATCACTCGAAGGTCGGCGCGGCCGAACTACTGCTCAATCACATGATCGACCGAGCCGGGGAGTACGTGGTCGTCGACATGACGGCGGGCGCGGACTCGTTCGCCTCCGGGCTGTTCACGCGTTTCGACCTGACCGCGCTGGTCTGCGAACCGACGGTGCGCAGCATCGGCGTCTATCGCCAATATCGCGACTACGCCGCAGATTTCGGCATCGATATCGCGGTGGTCGGCAACAAGATCTGCGACGAGGACGATCTGGCGTTCCTTCGTGAACACGTCGGTGAGAACCTGCTGTGCTGGCTGGATCGCTCGACGCACGTGCGCGCCGCCGAACGCGGCGAGGTCCGTCCGGTCGCCGAACTCGAACCAGGTAACCGCCGCGCTCTCGCGACGATCCGCTCGGCCGTCGACGCCATCACGCGCGACTGGGCGGCGTATCAGCGGCACGCGGTCGAGTTCCATATCCGCAACGCCGAAGCGTGGGCGGGTGTCGAGTTGATCGATCAGGTCGACCCCGACTTCGTGCCGCGGCCGGACCTCGACCTCGGGTCTGGTCTCGAGGTCGCCGCTCCGCGCTGACCGTGCCGGTGGTGCTGCCGAACACGACCGGTGTCGCTGGACATTCCGCGCCGATACCCGAATGCTGTTCATGCGCCGGGATACCGCCGTGTATACCGATTCGGCAGCAGACCTGAAGGAGCAGCCTCGATGACGATCCGTCGTACCCGAATCCACGCCACCGCGATCGTGCTCGGGGTCGCGCTGTCCGCGACACTCGGCCTGACTTCCTGTAGCAAGTCCGAACGCTGGTGCGAACTCGACCGCGGCGACGTCCTCGTCGAGAACTATCACTGCGAACAGAACCAGGCGGGCTACGAGTGGGAGCCCGACCACGACAAGCCGAAGGTCAAGAAGAAGCCGAACAAGGCGAAGAAGCACTAGAACCGGCCGATGCGGTCCTGACTGTCGCCGATCGGGCGTCGGATATACTGTATGTATTACAGTAGAATTATCCGCACAGTTCGAAAGGGATCGGATGGATGTCCGTGTCGGCGCACGCGCGCGAGCGGCCACGACCGTGGCGATCCCCTCTACCCGAGGAGCGCGATCATGAGTCGAGCCGAGGAATCTTTCCGGGATGCGCCGATCTTCGACGCTGATCAGCACATGTACGAGACGCCGGAGGCGTTGACGAGGTTTCTGCCCGAGGAGTATTCGCGTGCGGTGCAGTTCGCGCAGATCGGTCGCCAGACCCGGATCGTGATCAACAACAAGGTCACCGATTTCATCCCGAATCCGACCTTCGAACGGGTCGCGGCCCCGGGCGCGCACGAGAAGTTCTTCGCGGGGCTCAACACCGAGGGGCTGACGCTGCGGGAGATGCAGGGACCGGCGATCGAGGCTCCGCCCTCGACCCGGAACCCGGCGGACCGGGTCGCCGAACTGGATCGTCAAGGGGTGGTCGAGGCGCTCAACTACCCGACCCTGGCGAGTCTGGTCGAGCATTCGGCCGCCGACGACCCGCAGTTGACCCTGGCGATCATCCACGCGCTGAACCAGTGGATGGTCGAGCACTGGTCCTACAACTACGAAGATCGGGTCTTCTCGACGCCGATCATCAACCTGTCCGAGGTCGACGCCGCCCAGCGCGAACTGGCCTACATCCTCGACCACGGCGCGAAGGCCGCCCTGATCAAGCCGGGTCCGGTCAACGGGTTGCACGGGTGGCGTTCACCGGCGCTGCCGGAATTCGATCCGTTCTGGCGTGATGTCGAATCCGCCGGTCTGCCGATCGTGCTGCACGCCAGCTATCCGCCGCTCGATGATTACATCGCCAAGTGGGAGCCGCCGCATACGGCGAATTTCATGGCGCAGAGCCCGTTCCGCTGGATGGCGCTCGGGCATCGCGAGATCGCCGACATGATCACCAGCCTGATCTGCCACGGCACGTTGACCCGCTTCCCGAACCTGCGGATCGCCAGCGTCGAGAACGGCAGCGGTTGGATCTATCCGCTGTTCCACGATTTCGCGGATCTGTACAAGAAGATGCCGCAGAACTTCCCGGAGCATCCCCACGAGGTGTTCCGCCGCAATATCTGGGTGAGCCCGTTCTGGGAGGGTTGCGTGGCCGACGTCGTCGATACCGTCGGCTGGGACAAGGTCCTGTTCGGGTCGGATTTCCCGCATCCGGAAGGACTGGCCGAGCCGAAGGGGTTCTGGAAATACGCCGAGGGGATGGACGTTCGGCGTACCTACGATTTCATGGGCGACAACGCGCGCCGTTTCCTGGGGTTGCCCATCGCAAACCCCGATCCCGCCGCGCTCGAGAGCGGGAGTCCCATCCACGCCGCCTGACCCGCCACGGGCCTATTCGGGCCGCGTCGCGCTCGCGTCCTCGGCGTCGAAGTCCTGGAGAGCGCGCCGCAGCAGTTTGCCGGTCGCGTTACGCGGCAGTTCGTCGAGGAAGATCACATCGCGGGGAACCTTGTGCCGGGCGAGGTTCGCCTTGACGTGATCCCTGATCTCACTCGGGTCGCCCTCGGCGCCGTCGGCGAGTACGACGAAGGCGCGCAATCGTTTCCCGAAATCGCGATCGTCGACGCCGACGACGGCCGCCTCGAGCACGTCGGGTCGGGCGACGAGCAGATTCTCCACTTCGAGCGGGTACACGTTCTCGCCGCCGGACACGATCATGTCGTCGTCGCGACCGTCGATGAAAAGCCTTCCCTCGGCGTCGAAATGGCCGACGTCACCGCTGGAGAGCAATCCGTCGACGGATTCCTTGTGCCTGCCGTCGGTATAACCGGCGAAGCTGAGTCCGCTGGAGACGAAGATCGTGCCCACGACACCGGGTGTCGTGATCCTGTCGCGCTGTTCGTCGTAGATCGCGACGCGGCAGCCGACCGGCGGACGGCCGACCGTTCCCGGTGCCAGCCGCATATCCTCGGGCGTCGCGACGGCGGCGACGGCCACTTCGGTGGAGGCATAGAGGTTGTAGAGCACTTCGCCGAACGTCTCGGCCGTGCGGCGGCTCAGGTCCGGCGAGATCGACGATCCGGCGGCGAAGATCACCCGCAGCGACGAGGTGTCGTATCTCGCCAGTACCTCCGGGCCGAGGTCGATGATCCGTTGCAGCATGGTCGGGACCACCACGAGGGTCTCCGCGCGGTGTTCGGCCACATCGGCCAACGTCCGGACCGGGTCGAATCTGCGTTGCTCGAACACGATCCTGTTGCCGAGCGCCCACCCGAGGGTGAGCTGCGACAGACCGGTGCCGTGGAAGATCGGCGCGGCCATCACCAGGGTGCCGCCGCGTGGAAGCGGCACCCGATCGAGGAATTGTGCCGATTGCAGCGGCGAAACCTTGTCCCGTGGAGCCCCTTTCGGGGTGCCGGTGGTCCCGCTGGTGAGGATGACGAGGCCGCCGGGCTGCGCCGGGGCGGGCAGCGGGTCGGTCGAATTCGCCGCGATCAGTGCGTCGATGACCGCCGCTCCCTCCGGGACGTCGCCGTCGACCCAGGTGAGTACGCGCGGTGTCCCGGTCCCGATCGCACCGAGCAGTGCGGTGAACTCGCTGTCGTGCATGATCGCGCCGACCTTCTCGCGTTCGGCGACGGCGGCGAGTTGTGGTCCGGCGAATCCGGTGTTCATCAGCAGCACTCGCGCGCCGAGTTTGCCTGCGGCGAGCAGGGTGAGCACCATGCCCCGATGGTCACGGCACAGCGCCGCGATCACCGTTCCCGGACCGATCCCGGTGGCGGCGAGACCGCGGGCGAGCGCGTTGGACTGCCGGTCGAGTTCGCCGAAGGTGAGCGGTCCGCGTTCGTCCACGATCGCCTCGGCGGCGGGGTCGAGGCGCGTCGAATGGGCGAGCACCGTGACGAAAGGCCCGTAGACGGCGGAATCGCGCATCGTCCTGATCATCTCGCCGGGATGACGCCAGTCGAACATCCCGCGTCTACTCAGGACTCCGACCGCCGACATCGCGTCGGTGACCGGTCGCAGCGCCGTTCGTGGGGACCGAAGTTCCGCCTTCACACAACACCTCCGTGATCGATCGGCGGCCCGGAGTGCGCCGGGGTCCGACTGCCCGAGAGCTTAGCGCAAGAAAGAATCCCTATTCACTTATTGCCGAGAGGTGCTTGCCCCGAGTCGTCGGTAGTGAGAGGATGATAGAGAATTTATCTCATCAATCGTCGGAGTGTGCGATGACGCGATCGACCCGAACCACCCCGGCCCCGGACGGATCGGACGCACCGCCGGCGCTGCGGAGGCGGTATCTCGCGGGCCCCGCCGCGCTGCTCGGCGGCGGCGCGAACGTGATCATGCAGTTGAGCATGGCCCCGGTCGGGCGCGGCGTGGTGGAAAGTACCGTCGACAGCGGTCGATACAGCCTGCATCCCCGTAAACGCGGGCGCACCACGTTGACCTACCTCGCCGTGGCGATCCTGGGTGACGACGAGGACCGCGCGGCGTACCGCGCCGCCACCAACACCTCGCACCGGCACGTGCGTTCGGGGCCGGACAGTCCGGTCGAATACAACGCCTTCGATCCGCGACTGCAATTGTGGGTCGCGGCGTGTATCTATCGGGGCGCTCTCGATTCGCTGACCTACCTGTACGGACGCCTGGACGACGACTTCGCCGACGAGCTCTATCGCGAATCCCGTCGGTTCGGCACCACGTTGCAGATGCGTCCGGAGATGTGGCCCTCCGATCGCGCGGCCTTCGCCGAATACTGGGACGCGCGAATGGTGGAGATCTCCGTCGACGACGAGGTGCGGAGCTACCTGCTCGACCAGGTCGTCGATCTGGCGCCGTACACGCGCCGCGAACGTCTGGCGCTGCGGCGGGTCAATCGATTCTTCACGACGGGCTTTCTCCCGCAACAGTTCCGCGATCTGCTCGGCCTGTCGTGGGGCCCTCGCAGGCAGCGGATCTTCGAACTGACCATGCGGGCGATCGGGGTGGTCCTGCGCGTGCTCCCCGAGCGGGTTCGGCTGTATCCGTTCGAGACCTACCTGCGCGATATGCGCCGCCGCAGGGCGCTGGGAAAACCCCTGGTGTGAACAGCGGTGGAACTCGGCCTCCGAAAGAATTTCGGCTAACTTCCAACGTCGCTATTCGAGATCGCTCAATGTCTTGCCGACATCGGCCAGGGTCATGGGTGAGCCGTAGTCGGTCCGGAACTTGTACAGCGGTATGTTGCACCGGAAAAGGCCGGTGTCGGGTGTGAAATCGGCGGGCCGCCACCCCTCGGTCGTCGCCTGTTCGACGTTGAAACAACTCTTCGGCACGAGTGGATTGGACAGATCGATCCGGCCCTGGAGGCCGCCCGCCGTCCATGACGTCTCCGAGGACGCCGCGTCGTACAGGCATCGGCGGGTGAGGTCGTCACCGCATTCGGCCGCCGACATCGCGAACAGCAGCCACGCCGAGATCGCGCGCAGCTGCGGGAAACTCATCCTGGTGTTGGGCGCGTACTCGTCGAAAATGGCCTTGACCTGGTGGGTCGCGGTGACGGTCTCGGCCTTCTCGAACGGCACGACACCGCCCAGATCCGCGACATTGTTCTGGAAACCGATGGACGCGCCCGCGTCCTCGAGAAATGTGGGGGAGTAGTTGTTGTTGGTCGCGTCGATCCAGTCGGGTCGGTGGCCGAGCGTGGTGAGCGCCTGCTCGAGTTTCGCCAGTTGGCTGGGTTCGCCGTTGAAGACCAGGCCGCGCACACCCCTGTCCTTGATCGTCTGCGCGATCGGCATCCAATTCGTCATGCCGACGATGGGGTGCGGGTCGTCGTAGACGATCGTCGCCCCGAGCGCCTGGAAACTCTCCCTGCCCTTGTCGGCCAGCACCTTCGACACCGGGGAGTCGGCGGTGACGAAACCGATCTTTCCGATCGATGCGGGATAGGCCTCCTTGACCAGCCAGTGCCGGAAGCCGGTGTAGATATCGTGGCGCGGGAGCGCGGTGGGTGAGGCGCTGAACTCCAGATCGGCTCCCACGCTGCGCGGTTGGACCACCTGGGCGGGGAAACTGGGCAGCAGGCAGTTCAGTCGTTCCCGCACCCCGAGCGCGTCCAGTCCGGCCCCGCCGCCGACGATGGCGAAATCCTCGTCGCAGGATCGGAGCATGCGCTGTCGCACTTCGGTGAGGTTGGTGTCGCGGACCGAGACCTCGATCCTGCGCCCCTCTATGCCGCCGCGGGCATTGCACCAGGACGCGAATGCCATTGCCGCGTCGATGAACTCGGGGTTCTTGGTGAATCCGAAGTCGGTGAACACGCCGACACGGATGGTGTCGGCGGTGACTCCCCGGGTGGAGGCGCGCGTCGGGTTTCCGTCCCGGCACACCGGGCCGAGGTAACCGAATTCGCTCGACAGCGTCGAGATCGGCGAATCGTCTTCCGCGAGTCCGGTGTTCGTCGTGCCACAGCCCGCGACCAACAGTGCCGACACCACAAGCACGAGAAGTCTTCGATTCATCCGCGCGGCCCGTTGCTCACACTGCACTTGCTACACCCCGCGCACCCGCGCTCGGAGCGTTTTCGAACAAATTCCCCCACTGGGGAAAAATAGTGTCCGATGATGTCTACCGGACCGACTCCGGTCCTCGGAAGGCTCGGTTCAGGTGGTGCCCGCGCTCCTGCCCGAGGAGATCGTCACCGCCTCGCCGTTGAAGTGGCGTCCACGCTCGGAGGCCAGCAGCAGTGCCACTTCGGCGATCTCGGCGGGATCTATCCAGTCGGAATTGGGTGGACCGGAGGCCACCATCGCCATGATGTCGGCCCTGGTCGGATTGTCCTTCTTCGGCATGAGCTGTCGATAGATGGCGGGGTTGTTGATCATGTCGGTGTCGACCGCGTCCGGCAGCAGTGCGTTGACCGTGATGCCGTAGCCCGCGACTTCGAGCGACAGGGATTTGACCAGGCCGATCACGCCCCACTTGGCCGCGGTGTAGTGGGCCATGTGGCGAACGCCCATCTTGGCCGCGATCGAGGAGGTCGCGATCACCCGGCCCCATCGGCGCTCGATCATGTACGGGACCACGGCGCGCACGCTGTGGAAGACGCCCGTGAGATTGACGTCGATGATGTCCTGCCACATGCGCTCGTCCATCGAGGCGACGGTGCTGTAGGTGGCGATTCCGGCATTGGCGACCAGGATGTCGATGCGACCGAACTCGTCGATCGCCCGCTCGGCGACCGCGTTCATCTGATCCCGGCTGCGAACATCGGCCTTGATCGCGACGCACCGACGACCTGCCTTCTCGACCGATTCGACGGTCGCGGCGAGATCGTCCCCGGTGCCGAGCGGATACGGCACGGTCGCGATCTCCTCGTCGATATCGCATACGACGATGTCCGCGCCCGCGTTCGCCATGGCGATCGCGTGCGCGCGACCCTGCCCCCGCGCCCCGCCGGTGATCACCGCTACGCGGTCGTCGAGTTCTCCCATGCTGAGCTCCTCATCGAGTCGGCCACGTCGCCGCCACGGCCGCGCTCACGAGTTCGTCGGCCGCGCCGGGCGATGCTGGCTGTACGAGCGTATAGCAGGGTGCTCGCCGATGTGGAAAATCCGCGCGCCGATTCTGTTGCGCGGCCGCGGTATGTGGGACACGATCGGCGGATGGGAATGAAACGTGTGTCGGTTCTGACGGGCGCGGTGCTCGCCGCGGCCGGTCTGGGTTCCGGAATGGCCTCGGCCGCACCGCATTCGGCGGATACGCCGCGAGCGGCCGTCGCCAGGGCCTACATCGATGCCCTCGTCTCACACGACGCGAGTGCCGTGCCCTTCGCACCCGACGCGACACGGGTCGAAGCGGGTTTGCAGACCGGATACTCCGGGCCGCAGCTCGCGAACGACCTGAATCACGGCGTGCAGTACCGGGTGATCCAGGGGATTCGGGATCTCACCGTGGACGAGGCCGGTGATGTGGTCACCACCCGATATCTGCTCGATTCCGGCGTCGCGGGTGTCCGGTTGCTGACGGTGGAGATCACCGAGACGTTCGTCATTCCCGACGGGACGATCCACGCCATCACCGCCACCATCGTGCCGACCCTGGGCTGAGTTGAGTCCCCCCGGATATGACAGTGCCTCCCCGCCTGACGGCGGGGAGGCACGTGTGTCGGTACGGATCAGTAGGCGCCGTTGACGTTGTCCATCGAACCGTATCGGTGCGCGGCGTAGTTGCAGGCAGCGGTGATGTTGGCGACCGGATCCCAGATGTCGAAGGGGGTGCCCTCGACGTGGTAGGCCTCGAACGTCGGGTCGATCACCTGGAGCAGGCCCTTGGACGGGATGCCCGCGGCGGCGTTGGAATCCCAGAGGTTGATGGCCTGGGGGTTGCCGCCGGATTCGCGCATCACGTTGCGGTAGATGCCGTCGTAGCTGCCGGGGATGCCGCGCACGGCCATGATGTCGAGGGCGTGGTGGATCCAGCCGTCGAGGTTGTCCGGGTAGACCGGGGCGGGCGGCGCGAGGAACGGCAGCCCGGGTAGCGCGGGCAGCGACGGCAGGCCCGGCAGTTCGGGAAGGCCGGGGATCGGGAAGTCGATCGGGGTCGCGGCGACCGGGGTGACACCCGCCGCAACGCTGTCGTCGGCCTGAGCGGTCACGGCGGAGCTGCCGAGGGCGATGACGCCTGCGGCGGCCACGGCGACGGCGACGCCGCTACGCAGCGACGGGAGACGGAAAGCGGGAAAGCGGGAATCAGGCATGTGCGAATCGGTTCCTTGATCGTGTCCGAAGGTGTTCGAGCCGGGTTCGGGCAGTGCTGATACGCGACGGGAACTCGTCGATATGTCCCGTCCGAATCGGTGGTGCATATGCTGTTTTCGGATTTTGTTGTGAAGCAGGCGGCCTGCGCGCGACGCGGGGGAGGTGCCCGGTCGGTGCCGGGAGGTCCGCCGTCGCGGGGGAGAATGCGATCACGGCTCGTGCCGTCGGATTCTCCGATGACCGCGCTGTGCGAAACGCATCTGCCGTGCGGTCGTTTCCGAATATGTGTGGATTTACTTATCGGTCCAACCGAAGTTCTGATTGTGCTCGACCGGATCTCAGCTTGATCACAAGAGATTAATGCGAGATGAACGGAAGATGAACGGAAAGGATTAGTGATCTTGGAAAGCCCAGGTCATGCCGCATGAACCGGCGCGTATGCTGGGAGTTTGCCGATAAACCTTCTGTGACCGACACCACAGAAATAGAAGTCGAACCGTGATCTTCGGATCGCATTCCGGTAACCGGGCGTCGAGAGAATTCGTCCGGTGACCGCCGAACGCGCGATACCGGTTCGAGTCGAGCGGCGGTCGCCGTCGTGTGCCGGGCTGTCGCGGTCGGTGTCGACCGGAGGGCGGGTATCCGGGGTGAGGTCGAAGGCGACCGCGCCGGGGGAGGTCGCGGGCGGAGTCGCCGGTCGGCGAGATGCCTACCCGCCCGATTTCGCCGACCGGCAACACGCCGTTGACGGGCCGTTCGCCCCCTTATCCGGGGATACGGGCGAGTAACAGTCGAACGCTGTGGGCAGATGACGAATAAAGGTGCAGACTACGCGGAACTGAGAAAATGAAACCCGCGCCTGTCGACCGGGCCTACTGTGGAGGAAGGAGCGGCGAGTGTTCAGCCGCATCGCCATCGTCAATCGAGGAGAAGCCGCCATGCGGCTCATCCACGCCGTCCGGGATCTGGCCTCGGAGACCGGGCGACCGATCGAAACCGTCGCTCTTCATACCGATGTCGACCGCAACGCGACATTCGTGCGCGAAGCCGATATCGCCTACGACATCGGTCCGGCCGCCGCGCGTCCGTACCTGGACCTGAAAGCGCTGAAGACCGCCCTGCTCGAGACCGGCGCCGACGCGGCGTGGGTCGGCTGGGGTTTCGTGGCCGAGGATCCGGCGTTCGCGGAATTGTGCGAGCAGATCGGGGTCACCTTCGTCGGCCCGAGCCCGGAGGCCATGCGCAAACTCGGCGACAAGATCGGCGCGAAGCTGATCGCCGAGGAGGTCGGCGTGCCCGTCGCGCCGTGGAGTCGCGGCGCGGTCGAGACCGTCGAGGACGCGCTGGCGGCCGCGGCGCAGGTCGGCTATCCGCTGATGCTGAAGGCGACCGCGGGCGGCGGTGGCCGCGGTATCCGGGTCATCACCAACGCGGACGAACTCGTCGACGCCTACGAGCGCACCCGGCAGGAAGCCGCGCGCGCCTTCGGCAGCGGCGTGGTGTTCCTGGAAAGGCTGGTCACCGGAGCCAGACACGTCGAGGTCCAGGTGATCGCCGACGGTCAGGGCACCGCGTGGGCGCTGGGCGTGCGCGACTGCTCGGTGCAGCGGCGCAACCAGAAGGTCATCGAGGAGTCGGCCTCGCCCGTGCTGCGCGCCGACCAGGTGGCCGACCTCAAGGCCTCGGCCGAGCGGCTGGCGATCGCGGTCGGTTACTGCGGCGCCGCGACCGTCGAATTCCTGTACCACCCCGGCGACGAGCTGTTCGCCTTCCTCGAGGTCAACACCCGCCTCCAGGTCGAGCACCCGATCACCGAGTACACCACCGGCTTCGATCTCGTGCGCGCCCAGCTGACGGTGGCCTCGGGCGGCAGGCTTGAGGGCGAGCCGCCCGCCGAGCGCGGCCACGCCATCGAGGCCAGGCTCAACGCCGAGGATCCGGATCGCGATTTCGCGCCCGC
Source organism: Nocardia noduli (assembly GCF_019038455.1). Taxonomy (NCBI): domain Bacteria; kingdom Bacillati; phylum Actinomycetota; class Actinomycetes; order Mycobacteriales; family Nocardiaceae; genus Nocardia; species Nocardia noduli. Next base: position 176,699 of record NZ_JAFMPL010000002.1, on the reverse strand, counting down.
CCCCGGCCGCATCGTCCGCCTGGACCTGCCCGCCGGGCCGGGCATCCGCGTCGACACCGGTGTCAGCGAGGGCGATGTCATCCCCGCCGACTTCGACTCCATGATCGCCAAGATCATCGCCTACGGCCGCGACCGCGACGAGGCGATGGGCAGGTTGCGCCGGGCCGTGGCGCAGACCCGGGTGGTCATCGAGGGCGGCGCGACCAACAAGAGTTTCGTCCTCGACCTGCTGAACCAGCCCGAGGTGATCGACGCCAGCGCCGACACCGGCTGGATCGACCGGGTGCGCGGCGAGGGACGGTTGGTCTCGCACCAGCATTCCGCCATCGCGCTGGCGGCCGCCGCCATCGACGCCTACGAGGAAGAGGAACGGGCCGAGCGGCACCGGCTGCTCTCCACCGCCTCCGGCGGCCGTCCGCAGGTGCAGCACGAGAGCGGCCGTCCGCTCGATCTCAAACTGCGCGGCGCCGGTTACCGCGTGCGGGTCGCCCGGATCGGCGCGCACCGCTTCCGGATCGGCATCGAGGCGGGCGGCGAGGTCCACACCGCCGACGTCGATCTCGAGCGTTTCGACCGGCACACCGGCCAGATCGTGGTCAACGGCACCCGATACCGCCTGATCACCGGCACGCACGGGCCGATCCATCTGGTCGACGTCGACGGTGTCGCGCATCGCGTCAGCCGTGACGAGGGCGGCGTCGTCCGCTCGCCCGCACCCGCGCTCGTCGTCGCCACACCGCTCGCGGTCGGCGCCGAGGTCGAGGCGGGCGCACCGATTCTCGTGCTCGAGAGCATGAAGATGGAGACCGTGCTGCGCGCGCCGTTCAAGGCGCGGCTCAAGGAATGCGTGGTCACGGTCGGCAGTCAGGTGGAGACCGGTGCGCCGTTGATGCGGCTGGAACCGCTCGTCGACGACGCCGAGGCCGAGGACGTGGCGGCGTCCGGATCCGTCGAACTCGACCTGCCCGCCGGGTCGGCACGGGTCCGCCCGCACGAGACCACCGTGCGCGGTCAGGAGGATCTGCGCAGCCTGCTGCTCGGTTTCGACGTCGACCCGCACGACGACAGCCGGGTACTCGGCGACTACCTCGTCGTCCGCAAGGAGGCCATCGCGGACAACCGCAGGCCGCTGGGCGGGGAACTGGAACTCGTCGAGGTGTTCACCGACCTCGCCGACCTGAGCCACAACAGGACCTCCGGCGAGGACGGCGGCAACAGCCACGTCCACAGCTCCCGCGAGTACTTCCACACGTATCTGCAGAGCCTCGACGTCGAACGGGCCGGTGTGCCCGCCTCGTTCCAGGCCAAACTCGCCAAGGCGCTCGGCCACTACGGCGTCACCGATCTGGAACGCACCCCCGAACTCGAAGCCGCGGTCTTCCGCATCTTCCTTGCCCAGCAGCGTCCGTCGGCGACCGTCACGGTCATCACGACACTGCTGCGCGAATGGCTGACCGAGCCGGTGCCGGACCGGGCGCTGCGCGAGCCGGTCGGTCTGGGGCTGGAGCGACTTGTTGCCGCGACGCAGGTGCGTTTCCCCGCGATCGCCGATCTCGCGCGCGGCGTGGTCTACGCCTGGTTCGGCCAGCCGCTGCTGCGGCGCAACCGTGCCCGCGTGTACACCAACGTCCGTAACCATCTGCGCCACTTGGACGCCGAGCCCACCTCGCCCGATCGCGCCGAGCGCGTCGCGGAGATGGTGAGCAGCACCGAGCCGCTGGTCCGCCTGCTCGGGCAGCGTCTGGTGCGCGGCAACCTCGACAACAGCGTCATGCTCGAGGTACTGACCCGCCGGTACTACGGCAACAAGGGTCTGCGCGATGTGCGCACCCGCGAGGTCGGCGGCTGCGCGTTCGTGATCGCCGAGCGCGACGGACTCAGCCTCGTCTCGACCGCGGTGAGCTTCGACGAACTCGACACGGCCGTACGCGGACTCATCGAGGTCGCGGGCAGCGCGGGGGTCGTCGACGCCGATATCTACCTCGGCTGGGAGCGCCAGCCCGACGATTTCGACGCCATGGCGGCGGCACTGCACGAGGTCTTCAGCGCGCACCTGCTGCCCGCCCAGGTACACCGGATCACCGCGACCGTCGCGGGCAGCGGCGGCGCGGTCATGCACCACCACTTCACCTTCCGCCGGTCGAGCACGGGCATGGTCGAGGAGCGGTTGATCCGCGGCCTGCACCCCTACATCGCCCAGCGCATGCAGATGGAGCGCCTGCGCAAATTCGACCTGACCCGTCTGCCGTCCTCCGACGACGACGAGATCTACCTGTTCCGCGCCGTCGCGAAGGAGAACCCTTCCGACGATCGCCTGATCGCGTTCGCGCAGGTGCGTGACCTGGCCGCGTTGCGCGAGCACGACGGCAGGCTGCTGGCCCTGCCGACGGCCGAGGCCACCATCGCCACCTGCCTCGACTCGATCCGCCGCGCGCAGTCGCGGCGGCCGTCGAACAAGCGGTTCAACACCAACCGCATCGTGATGTACATCTGGCCGCCGATCGACGTCACCCCCGCCGAGCTGGAGACCGTCGCCGGACACGTGCGGCCGACGACGGCGGGCGCGGGGCTCGAGGAGATCCTGCTCATCGCGCGCCAGGTCGACCGCAGGACCGGCGAGCTGACCAAGGTCGAGATCCGGGTCTCCTTCGACGCCACCGGCAACACCCGGGTGCTCGTCGGCGAGCCGTCCGACGAGCCGGTCGAGCCGATCGACGCCTACCGCCAGAAGGTACTGCGGGCCAGCAGCCGCAACACCGTCTACCCGTACGAATTGACCGGTCTGCTCGGTGATTTCGCCGAATACGATCTGGACGCCGACCACGCCCTGGTACCGGTCGATCGGCCCAAGGGCCAGAACAAGGCGGCGATCGTCGCCGGTGTGGTCAGCACGCCGACCGAGCGTCATCCCGACGGTGTCAAGCGCGTCGTGCTGCTCGGCGATCCGACGAAATCCCTCGGCGCGCTGTCGGAACCGGAATGCCGTCGCATCATCGGCGCGCTCGATCTCGCCGATCGGCTGCGGCTGCCGCTGGAGTGGTACGCGCTGTCCTCGGGCGCCAGGATCTCGATGGAGTCGGGTACCGAGAACATGGACTGGGTGGCGGCCGCGCTCAAGCGGATCGTCGAATTCACCCAGGACGGCAACGAGATCAATATCGTCGTCACCGGCATCAACGTCGGCGCCCAGCCGTACTGGAACGCTGAGGCGACCATGCTCATGCACACCAAGGGCATCCTGGTGATGACGCCGGATTCCGCGATGGTGCTCACCGGCAAACACGCGCTGGACTTCTCCGGTGGCGTATCGGCCGAGGACAACTTCGGTATCGGCGGTTACGACCGGGTGATGGGCCCGAACGGTCAGGCGCAGTACTGGGCGCCGGATCTGAACGGCGCGCGCGAAGTACTGATGTCGCACTACGACCACACCTACATCGCTCCCGGTGAGCAGGCGCCGCGGCGCGCGCGCACCGACGATCCGATCGACCGCGATGTCCGCGACTTCCCGCACGTCATCGAGGGCAGTGATTTCACGACCGTCGGCCAGATCTTCTCGGCGGCCTCGAATCCGGATCGTAAGAAGCCCTTCGACATCCGGACCGTGATGCGCGCCGTCGCCGACCAGGACCATCCGGTGCTGGAACGGTGGGCGGGCATGGCCGACGCCGAGACCGCGGTGGTGCAGGACGCGCACCTCGGCGGGATTCCGGTCTGCCTGCTCGGCATCGAATCCCAGGGTGTGCAGCGGCGCGGGTTCCCGTCCACCGACGGACCCGACACCTACACCGCGGGCACCCTGTTCCCGCGGTCGTCGAAGAAGGCCGCGCGGGCCATCAACGCGGCCAGCGACAATCGTCCGCTGGTGGTGCTGGCGAACCTGTCGGGCTTCGACGGCTCCCCGGAGTCGATGCGGAAACTGCAACTGGAATACGGCGCCGAGATCGGCCGCGCGATCGTGAACTTCCGAGGTCCGATCGTGTTCTGCGTGATCTCCCGCTACCACGGCGGCGCGTTCGTGGTGTTCTCGAAGGCGCTGAACCCGAGCATGACCGTGCTCGCGCTGGAAGGTTCGTTCGCGTCGGTCCTGGGCGGCGCGCCTGCCGCCGCGGTGGTGTTCGCGGGCGAGGTCGACTCCCGCACCGCCGCCGATCCTCGGGTCCGTGACCTGGAAGCGGGCGTGTTGCACGCCACCGGCACCGACCGGGCGGCGCTCACCGCCGAACTCGACGGACTGCGGTCGTCGGTGCGTACCGAGAAACTCGGCGAGGTCGCCGCCGAATTCGACCGCGTGCACAATATCCAGCGCGCCGTCGAGGTGGGTTCGGTCGACGCGGTCATCCGCGCCGCCGAACTGCGTCCGCGCATCATCGAGTCCATCGAGGCTCACCTGGCAGGCTGATCGGCGAGCCGTCGACAAGGGCGGCCACCATCGGTTCGGTTCGTGTTCGTCTGTGACACGGCCGAATCGGAGGTGGCCGCCCTTTCGTCGTTGTCGGCGGTCCCGCGCGCCTGTCACATCGACAATGGCCGGTGCGGTACGAATACCGTGATCGAACAGTTCGGCTGCTTATTCGGATTCGTACACATCGCGGGGAATTCGCGGCGATCGTCGTGCGAATCCGTTGGTGAAAGTTCCCATTCGACTATCACTCGACCGGAGCGTTATGAACCGCAAGCCTTCGTATGTTCTCGTCCTCATCAGCACCGTGATCATCGCCTGCACCGGTCTCATCGGCGCTACGGCGGGTGCGGCACCGGGGGAGGTCGCCGCGGGCGGACTGCATATCGTCGCCGCGGTGGACTCGAATTCCGTGGTCCCCGCCGGTGATATCGCGATGAATGTCCCGTTCGTCCACTCGGTCAAGGTTTCCGGGGACTTCTCGGTCGTGATCGACGGCGCCGCACTGCGCGGCGGCGAGATCGTCGCCGGATATCTGATCGGCTGCGCGGTGGACATCTCCAACGGTATTTCGGTCGGTATCTCCCCGAGTGTGGCCGTCGGCGTCGGGATCGCCCCTTCGGTCGGCGTCGATTTCGGCGTCGATCTCGGTTTGGAGATCGACGCGCCGCCGACGGTCGGGATCGGCGCGGGCGTGAGTTTCGCCATTCAGCCCTCCATCGAGATGGAAACGGGCCTGGCCGGTGAACTCGCGGTGAACCTGGCGCCGGGTACCGTCACGGCGGCGGTGATCGGTGCGACGGAACTGGACTCGGAAGTCGAATTCCCCTACACCTTCGCCCACAGCAATACGCCGCTGAGCGTGAACGGGTGCATTTCCCCGGCTTCGGCCATGCCGTTCGTCACCGTGCGCGCCGACGCGAGGAACGCCACCGCCCAGACGACGGGGTACGGCGCGGCTTTCGGGTTCTGAGGCGTGCTTCAGGGACGCTCGGGGTTCTTGTTCGCGAGAACCTCCGGGCCGTAGGTCTTCTCGAACAGGGTCCACGGGTCGGCGTACTCGCCGCGTCCGTCGCGGCGGCGCTGCACGGCCATGAGCAGGCGGATGGCGGGCCGCAGGAGCGGGCCGAATGTTCGTAGCAGCAGCGTGCGGGAGCGTCCCTGGGAGTGGGCGATCCACTCGCGGGTCTCGGACCAGGTGTGCCGCTGGAAGTCCAGCAGTGCCTCGGACTCGGTGGTGTCGAACCAACCGGTGAACGTCCACCCGCGATCGTCGTCGGGATCGCCGGGCAGACTCACCGACGGACCGAGGCGGCCGAGCCCGATGGACTGGGTCATGTCGTCCTCGAGTTCGCGCTGGAGCTTGCGGTAGGACTCGTCGCCCGCGATGAGCAGGGTCCTGCCGTCGATACTGTCCGCGCGGTCCACCGCGTTGGCGAAGGCCAGGGCGACATCGCGTGCGTCGACGGCGTGAATCCGGTTGTCCCTCGGCGTCGCTCGGATCAGGACCAGGTGGGTCCGGTCCATACTCGACATCCCGTCGGGGGAGATGACCCCGCCCAAACGCAACACCGCGTACGGCAGGCCGCTTTCCCGGACGATCGTCTCGGCCAGCAGTTTGTCCCGGCCGTAGTGGTCGATGGGATCGACGGGTGTCTCGTCGGTGACGAGTTCCGGATATCGGTAGGGATTGCGCGATCCGTAGACCGACGCGCTCGACGCCAGGATCAGCAGCGGCGGCCGGTCCACCGTGGTCGCCGCCGCCACCACGTTCCCGGTGCCATCGACATTGACCCGGTGTGCGGCCGCGGGGTTCAGGTAGGACGCCGGTGCGAGGCTCGCGGCCATATGCACGATCGCGTCGGGACGGTGTGCGTCGACGAGTCCGGCCACCGCCGCCGGATCGAGCAGGTCGACGAAGGCGGGAACCAGGGTGCCCGGCCGTGCCGAGCCCGACAGTTCCTCGGCCGTCGCGACGGTCCGATCGGTGCGCAGGTCCATCGCGATCACCGTGCGCCCCCGGTCGAGCAGGATCTCGCAGCAGCGTTTGCCCACCTGACCGAAACCGCCGGTCACCAGAATTGTGTTGACGGACATGGATAATCAGACCTTTCCCGAAGGTTGCCCGGCCGACTTCCGCGCGAATCTCGCTCCGGCGTTTCGCATACGCTCCGAGACGCGTATCGAGAACAGGGGCGTGGCGATATCCTCCCGGAGCCGGGTCGAGGTGGAGGACGTGACGCGCCATCGCTCGCCGGACTTCTCGTAGGTCTCGTCGTAGTGGCCGTATCCGTGCAGGGCCCACACGCCGCCGGCCGTTGTCGGGAGTTCAGCTCGATTTCCGGAACGTGCACGTGGTTAACGGTGGTGTTTCCCGGGTTCTGCGGGTTTGCCGGGTTTTCATGTCTGTCGGTTCTTCCTTGTCGGTCCGGTGCGCGCCGGGAACATGTCTGGCCATAGGGTGGACGGGTGAGCGGTGAAGCACGCGGGGTATCCGATGCCGCGGACGGCGACGCCGGGCCGCGTCGGCGCGGTCGGCCACGGCAGCTCAGCCTCGAGCGGATCGCCTCGGCGGCAAGGAAAGTCGCGCCGGAGGCGCTGACCATGCAGGCCGTCGCGGACGAACTCGGCGTCGATCCCAAAGCGCTCAATTATCACGTCGGTGACCGCGAGGGCCTGCGCGAGCTGGTGGCGCTCGACATCTTCGAGACCGAACTCGCCCGTGTCGCCCTGCCGGTGGACCGTGAGTGGCGCGAGGTCGTGCGCTCGTATGCGGTGGCACTGCGTGACGCGGTCGTCCAGGTCGGCGTCCTGGCCTCCTCGGTCCGACTGTCCGGCGCGCGGGGACTCGGCACCCTCGCGCCGGTCGAGCGTGTGCTCGAAGCGCTGGTCGGTGCCGGTTTCGATATCCACGACGCGCGTATCGCGCTCACGCTGATCACGGAGACGAGTTTCTCGTCGGGGATGCACGCGGTGCTGCTCGCACAGCACCGCGTGCATCCCGACGTCCCCGGCGTGCTCAGCGCGCTGGAGACGGTGGACGAACGCGAACTGCCCGTGTTGCGGGAGGTGATCGCCGACCAGGAAGCCGACGACGACCAACTCGATTTCAAGATGACCGTCATCCTGGACGGGCTCGATCGCCTGCTGATCCGCAAACGGGCGTCCGGGTAGTTCCCGCTACCGCAGGTCGGTCATGGATTTGCCGACATCGGCGAGCGTCTTGGGTGCACCGTAGTCGCCCTGGTATTTGTAGGGTGCGACATCACAGCGGTAGAGACCGGTGTCGGGCCGGAAATCGGCGGGTTTCCACCCGTCGGCCGTCGCCTGTTCGATATTGAAACAGCCGCTGGGCGCGTCGCGATTCGACAGGTTCACCGGCGCCTGCAATCCGCCCGCCGTCCACGCCTTCTCCGAGGAAGCCGCGTCGTAGACGCACCGGCGCGTGAGGTCGTCGCCGCAGCTCGCCGCGGATTTCGCGAAAAGCAGCCAGGCCGATATCGCCCGCAACTGCGGGAAGGTGATCTCGGTGCCGGGCGCGTACTTGTCGAACATGCTCTCGACCTGTTTCATCGCGGGCACGCTGTCGGCCTTCTCGAAGGGCACGACACCGCCGAGGTCGGCGACATTGTTCTGGAAACCGATCGAATTACTCGCCTCTTTCAAGAACGCGGGGGAGTAGTTGTTGTTCGTGGCGTCGATCCAGTCGAGCCGGTATTCGATCGATGTCAGCGCTTCCTCGAGTTTCGAGAGCTGACGCGGTTCGCCGTTGAAGATCAGGCCGCGCACGCCTTTCTCCTTGATCCCCTGCGCGAACGGAGCCCAGTTCGACACACCGGCGATCGGGTACAGGTCGTCGTAGACGATCGTGGCCCCCTGGGCCCGGAAACTCTCCTTGCCCTTCTCTCCGAGCACTTTCGAGACCGGCGAATCGGCGCTGATGAAACCGACCTTGCCGAGGGAATCCGGGTACGCCTCCGTGACCAGCCAGCGCCGGAATCCGGTGTAGCTGTCGTGGTGCGGGAGCGCGGTGGGCGAGGCGCTGATCTCGAGATCGGCGCCGACACTGCGTGCCTGGGCGACCTGCGCGGGGAAACTCGGAAGCAGGCAGGACAGTCGATCCTTCACGCCGAGCGCGTCGAGTCCCGAGCCACCACCGACCAGGGCGAAATCGCCACGGCAGGCTTCGATCATGCGCTGGCGGACCTCGGTGAGATTCGTGTCGTGGATCGCGAGCTCGACGGTGCGCCCGCCGATCCCGCCGTGATCGTTGCACCACCCCGCGAAAACCTTCGCGGCGTCGATGAATTCGGGATTCTTGGTGAAACCGAGATCGCTGAAGACACCGATCTCGATGGTGTCCGCCGTGACGCCCTGGGCGGAGGCCTTGGTGTGCTGGCCGCTACCGCACACCGTCCCGAGATCGCCGAATTCGCCGGTGCCCGTCGCGGTCGACGGTCCTTCGTCGTTCTGCTCGCCCCGTCCCGCGCATCCGGCGAGGAGCAGGGTCGAGACCGCGACGAGGACGATCAGCGCCCGATTCGGCGACCTGCGCTGCACCCGCCGCTGATACCTCATGCCGGGGAGGTGATGTCGCGGGGCAGTGTGAGCGGCAGATCGTTGTAGGTCACGATCCCCGGTGCGGCCGCCACGACCGCGGGGATCGCGTGGATGGGCGGCATGGCGGTCATGATGTGGCCCAGGACCATGAAATCGGCGATCGTCTCGGCCTGGAAATCGGGCGGCGGGAGGAATCCGACGGTCATATTCACCGTCGGGCGACCCTCGACGGTGATCTTCCAGCCGTCGCCGTCGAGTTTCCAGTCCGGGTCCAGCGTCTGGCCCTTACGCCAGCGGACATTGATGTCGACGACGGTCCGGCCCCCGACGCGGCCCTGCCAGCTCGCGTGCACCCCGGCGACGCAGCCCTTGTCGATGGTCCACGATGCCATGACCAGATCCTCGGTGGTCTGCGCGTATTCGGCCTCGCAGACGATCTCGTCGAGGACCACGCCGAGTGAATCCGCCACCAGCCGAACGGCTTCGGCGAACACGGCGGTGCCCGCGGCGGCCATGCCCGGCAGATCGGGATCGTCGATCGGGGTGCCGAATCCCACCGGCCGCTCGGTGGCGGGTGAATCGTAGAAGGTGGTGTCGGCCGATTCGGCGATGACGATCTTGTCGACCCGGTCGCAGGCGTTGGCCGCCACGATGGCCAGCAGTTGGGCGAAGCCGGGACTCACGCCGGAGCCGAAGAGCGTCGACCCGCCGCGCACGCACGCCTCCGCGAGCCGATCGCGGCCCTCGCCGAGATTGTGTCCGGTGATGAAGGATGCCGTGGTCACCATGTTCACACCGGCGGAGAGGATGCGAACGGCTTGGTCCACGTCGAACCACATGGGGTTGTAGACCACGCAATCGGGTTTCGACGCGAGCAGGGCATCGATATCGTCGGTGGCCGTCACGCCGAGCGGTTCCCCACCCGCCAGCTCGCCGATATCGCGCCCGATCTTATCCGGCGACCAGGCGAAACAGCCGACAAGCTCGATCGCGGGATTGGCGGCGAGCGCCCGCACCGAGCTGGTCCCCACATTCCCCGTCGTCCACTGGACGACCCGGTACTTGGTCGATGACATCACTACCTCTTCCTCGCTGATCACGACGCGTGTGCCGGAGCGACGGCTGCCCGCACCGCTCCTGCTTACACCTCGTGATCGGGTCGACGGAGCGTTTTCGCCCATATTTTTCCCGATCGGAGAAAAATAGTGTCGCGGTCTCCGGTGCGAGGCGCGTCCGCGTTGCGCGGATCCCGGCGACGGTCAGGGGCGACCGAGCGCGACGGCCAGGAAGTGCGGGCGATGCCGGGACTTCTCGTATCGCTCCGGATCGACCCGCCGAAATGAATCCAGTCGCCGGTGGGGTGAGTGGTGGAGACGAGCAGGCGCCCACCGGGGCGCAGCACCCGCCGGATCTCGGCGAGCAACTGGCCGCGCGCGGCCACGTGGTGATAGACGAGCGCCATCACGGCCAGATCGAACGAGTGATCCGCGAGGAAGGTCAGCGGCTGCTCCAAGTCGTGACAGTGCAGGATCGCGTCGTCGCCGAGTCGCTGTCGCGCCGCGTCGAGCAGGGTTTCGCTGCCGTCGATCCCGGTGAACCGCGCCGCGCCACGTTTCAGCAGTTCCGCGCCGTAATGGCCCGCACCGCAGCCGATGTCGAGGACTCGCGTTCCGGTGACGTCACCGGCGAGCCGCAACATGGCTGGCCGATCGGTGTGGGCGTTGTGGACGTTGTCGGTGGCCAGGGCGGCGAACTGTTCGCCCAACTCACCGTGGTACGCGGTATCGGCGCTCATCGGACCATTGTCGCCCGATCAGGACAGGTAGTCCTCGAGTCCGCCGTCGCGGACGGTGTCGACGGTGAAGCAGTGGAATCCGCCGCCGAACAGGCGACGATGGCGGTGCTGGACCGGAACGACCGTCATGCCGCGCGATTCCAGGAGTCCGACGAGTTCGGTGTGCGCGGAATTGACCAGGACGGTCTCGGCGTCGATCGAGAGCACGTTCATGTCGATGTATTTGCTGGTGAGGACCAGGTCGTTGTCGTCGTAGGGCGGGAACTGGTCGGCGGTGGGCTCGGGGTAGTAGACGCGGTCCCATTTCTGGAGTGCCGCGGGCAGGCGGTCCACGATCTCCGGTGAGCGGGCCAGCAGCAGACCGGGCCGCAGCGGCAGCACCGTGCTGTCGATATGGTCGTCGCTCAATCGGTAGATCCGGTGCAATCGGAATCGATCGCCGAGATGCCGATCCAGCCATTCGTAGGCGAGTTGGTGATTCTGCGTCGAGACGTTGACCAGCACGTCCTTGCCGAAACGCAGGATCTGGGCGGCATCCATCATCATCTCGAAACCGACGCGGTAGGGCGAGTCGTCGGGAAGCGCGCTGGGCGTGAGGGGTTCGTCGAAGGAGCCACCGCCCTCGACATAGGAGAAGTCGAACGATCCGTCGGTCATCAGCGGACGCGGCATCACCGACCAGCGCGCGCCCTGCCGGAAATAGTCCATGAGAACCGGTTTGAGCAATTGGTTCTCGAAATAGCGCGAGCGCATCATCGGCGGCGTCTCGACGATCTCGTCGCCCATGATGATCACGTTGTCGCGCACGTTCAGCGCGGGGATCATCGCCGCCGACCAGGCCGGAGTTCCCACCTCGGGAACATCGGGCCCCAGATCCAAGGGACGGCGCACCGTGATCGACAGGGATTCCAGTGTTCGGACGAGACCGTCGATATCCTCGTTCAATTCGTCGACGTGCCGCTGCGCGATGGTGATTCTCGACCGTGCGTCGCTGCCCTCGGGCGGGGAGAACGGCGGATAGAGCCAGGGTTTGCGCGAGAGATCGTTGTCGATCGAGATGTTCTCGTGCAGGAACATGTCGAAGGTGAGTTCGCGTTCGTGTGTGGTGTAGTTCAATCCCGAGCCTACGATTACTTCGCGCAGCGGGGACCACTCGTCATAGCTGTTCAGACGCACGTCGATCTCTTTCGTCGCTTCGATGGACCGGATTCGATCAGGTTAATGCCGGGACGCGGTCGCGCCGTGTCGTTCCGGCTTCCCCGCCGGGGTCTCGCCTCGGTGGCGCGGCGTCGCTCGCGGATCCGGAATCGGCTCTCGTGTCAGATAGTCGACCTGCTGGCCGTAACCGTTCTCGTTCGATTCCGCGAGGGGGCGCGCTCGTCGGGGTATCGCGATATTCACTCTCTTGAGCCAGCGGTCGGTGCCGTCGAAACGCGCGGTGAACGGAACCCGCCCGTGCACCACCACGTCGTTGTCGATGATCGCGACATCACCCGGTTCGAGCACCACGCGCCGGGTGACCCGTTCGAGTTCGCTGCCGAGTCGTCGGTAGGCGGCGCGGAATTCGGGGTCGGCCTCGGCCAACGGCGTGTAATCCGGGTCGTAGCGCAGGCACATCCCGTCCGCGCGTGCCCACAGCGTCGGCACCGCCTCCGCCGCCCCCCACCGCGCCGGATCCCCGTAGGTGAGGTCGGGCAGGATCGGAACGGCAGGGCGCGAGAGTATTTCGCGGTCGGCCGCGGACAGGCGCACATCCCGGATCGAGGCGACGGTGGTGGCGACCGCGTCCCTGTTGCGGACGCATCCGAGCAGGAAGACGTGGGATCGGTGCGGGTGGAAGGAGTCCTCGGTATGCGGGCTCAGCAGGATCGAACTGCTCGCGCCGGTCTGGACCTTCTCGTGTCCGCGCGCGGGCACGACGTTGTTGACCAGACGTCCCTCCTGTTGGCCGCGCCACCCGAACGGACGTCCGATCATGCACGCCAGCAACAACATCTGTAGGTCGACGGGCAGACTCGTCGTGTCGTCGATCGCCGCCCAGATCGGTGGGGTCCCGCCGATCGAACGCTCGTCGATCTGTATTCCGCGGATCAGGCAGACGCCGCCGTCCGTCGCCGGGGGCGCGATCACCTCGCGCAACTCGCCGTCGATACTGTCGGCCAGTACCGAGATCGCTTGCCGACAGCGAGGATTGGACAGGCTGCCGTACGCCGCGGCGAGCGTCGTGCCGAGTTGGTGCAGGAAAGCCCGCGAATTCGTGCTCAACATGCGCGTTTCGAGCGAACGTGATCCGCTGTCTGCGGCGACCTGCATGCTGATTCCCCTTTGCGTGTGCGCTGACCCGTCGACTTCGCACGGTTCCGCGACGCTGCGCGGGAACCCGGTGGGGCACACGGGCGCCCGACCGACTCGCAACCATGAACGGTGTCGACCATAACCGAGCGCCGGTCGGTTAGGCAAGGCAGTCCTAAGCTGAGTTGGCGTGTCGCGGAGCCGTCGAATTGCTCACCGGCCCAGTGATATTCACGGAGAGGTCGATCGCGGGAGGGCTACCGGAGCCGGTGCGTCTGCCGAATCCGCTGTCGGTGGACGTTCGTATCGCGACATTGCGCGCCCCGGACGGGACAGATTTCCGGTGTCGCGCACCGTGCGGTCGAAAAGCGGCGGAACCCTCGCATTCCATTCCGGAACGCGCGCCGTGGCGTTTCCGCGGATATTCGAGGCAATAGCCACGGTGAATAGCGGGTCACCGGATTTCTTACTCGGCGATTCAATCCGCCAGGTCATCCGGTCCGAATCAGAAGAAGAGCCTTCCGCCTCCCGGAAAAGAGATCTCATGGTCATATCGAAACCTGTCTCGCATCGTCGGCCTTCCCGCCGCACCGCCGTATTCCTGGTGGCCGGCGCGTTGCCGGTGGCCGTCGCTGTCGCCGCCGCTCCCGCATTCGCCACGCCGTACGGCGAACCGTCGGTCGTGGCGTCGGAACCGGTCCGAGCCACGCCGATCGATGATCCCGCCCCCGAGAACGCGGCGCCGCCGCAGGCCCCGGTCAATACCATCCGTATCGGTGATATCGAGGTCGGCAGGCCCGATTTCATCACCCCCGAACAGGCGCAGCAGATCAACGACGGTTCCGAGGGCGTCGAATCCTCGCTGTCGGACGCGCTCGATTCGGCCGGTGTCGATCACGCTCGCTCGGACCGGATCGCCGAGGATGTCATCGGCGCGTCGGTGATCGGCGCGTCCGTCGGATCCACCCTCGCCAGCCCGCTCGCCGCGACCAGCGCTCTGATCGGCGCCGCCACCGGCCTCATCGTCGGCTTCCCCTTCCTGCCCGCCGGTCTCGTCGTCATGCCGGTCGTCTGCGCGGCGATCGGCTACGCCGTGATCGCCCTGCCCGCGGCCGCGGTCGGTGCGGCGGTCGGCGCCGTGGTCGGCGCGGTGGAGGGTTCCGTCGCGCCGCTGCCCGAGCCCGCGGCGCCCGAGCCCGCGGTGTGATCGTCCCGCCGCCCGCTTCCCGTGGGCGGCGGGCCTTCCGCGCCGAGCATCGGCCACACGGTCGACGCGGCGCTTCCCCTGGGTTGTCGTGTCGCTGCCCTATCCACGCGCTCACCCACTCGGGGATAGTTGGCGCATGCGCGTTGACGGCTCCGTAGGTGAGGGTGGACAGGCGACACATCGGATCACCGTGGCCGCGGGGGTCGCGTTGTCGGCGGAGGTGGCGGGTGCGGGCAGCCCGCTGGTCCTCGTCCCCGGCGCGGGCGGCGACCGTGCGACCTGGGACGACCTGTGGCCGACGCTCACCGCGCGTCACCACTGCGTCCGCTACGACCTGCGCGGCTGCGGCGAGTCGGAGGATCGCACCGTCGAGACGTTCCGGCACGCCGACGATCTGGCGGCGCTAATCGACGGACTCGGGCTGGAGCGGGTGTCCGTGGCCGGTGTCTCGATGGGCGGCCGGATCGCCGTCGACTTCGCGTTGTCCCATCCGGATCGGGTCGATCGACTGGTCTTGATCAGCCCGAACCTGGCGGGCTGGGACTGGTCGGAGTCGTGGCGGGCACGCTGGCGGGAACTGACGCGCACCGCCGTCGACGGAGACCTCGACGCGGCCAGGAAACTCTGGTTCCAGCACCCGCTGTTCGAACCCGCCCGCCGCGATCCCGAACTGGCCGCGCGGTTGTGGACGGCCATCGCCGCGGACACCTGTCGGGTGTGGCTCGACGCGGACAGGGAGACGCCGCCCGACCGGCCCCACGTCGAAAGTCTCGGCGAACTCGGGATGCCGGTGCTGCTGATCACCGGCGAGCGCGACGTGGAGGATCTGCGCCTCATCGCCGAGATCGTCACCGCGATGGTGCCGGGACTGCGTCGCGTCGACCTCTCCGACACCGGGCACCTGCCGCACGTCGAACGCCCGGCCGAGACCGCTGCCGAGATGGTGGCCTTCCTCGACGTCACACCGAACCGAACGGCGACCGCTACCGCCGCCGGGTGATCAGACGCTCGTCGGGCATCAGGTAGGTGATCGACAGATCGCGGTGCGCGATCCCCTGACCGCTGTCGTGGATCGGGCGCACCGCGTCGAGCAGGCCGACGCAGGTCAGGTGCTCGGCGGGATGGACGCCCTCCCCGGCGGCGACCCGCAGCGTCGTCGCGCCCTTCGCGGTGTCGGTGCTGGTGACCAGGCGATAGCGCAGCGGCGCGTCGTCGGTCGTGCCCGCGCTCCAGATCGAGCGGTAGCCGATTCGAGGGCCGAGAGCGCGGTCGACGATCACCTTCTCGACGGCGCCCGCGTCGTCGAGGCGCACCTCGACCGACACCGCCGGGCTCACCCCCGGTTCGCCCGTGCCCGCGAAGGCCGCGTCGTCGAGTGCGTGCAACCCCGCTTCGTAGTAGTCGGCGACCGCCGCGACGGCCGACCTCGCCGCGACCTCCGTACCGCCGATACCGATGTCGCCCAGGGCGTTCCACGGATACACCCCGGCGAGCGGGAGGTCGAGTTCCTCCTCGAGTTCGATCCGGCGGATATCGGTGGTCACCTCCGACAGCGAGCGCAGGATCCGGGTCGCGATCGCGGTCTGGAAACCGCCCGTCGCGTGGAAGGTCGAGTCACCGGCCCGGCACGCCGCGCGGACGTCGGCGACCGGCAGGTCCGCACCGGGCGGCAGCGCCGACACCACGTCGTAGCCGTCGCGCAGCAGGCGCGTCACCACGTCTTTCGGTGCGTCCGTGGCGATCTCGGCGAGGGACGGCACGTACAGGACGCACGCGGTGCCGTCGGGAACGGGCAGCGCGGGCGTCGTCCGACCGGTCGACCGCAGGTCGGGACGGCGTTCGATTCCGGCGACGAGCCGATCGGCGACCGCTCCCGTGCCGAGTACGGCGACCGCGATGGTGCTCACGCGTTCTCCAGCCGGTAGCGCGGGGTCAGATCGGGCATCGCGACTCCCGTTGGCGCGGCGCATAATTCGGGCACCGCGGCGAGCATGGCCCGCACCGAGATATCGGTGACCGCCGACCAGTCCGCGCTGTAGGCCTCGTCGTCCATCTCGTTGCGCATCTCGACCCGGCACGGACTGCCGTCGAGGGTGATCACATGTCCACCGGACAGACTGCGCGGATGGTCCGGTCCGAGATGGGCGTTGCCGGGGCCGACGTGCCAGCATTCCTCGTTGGTCATGAAGAGGCGATCGCCGATGTAGCCGCGATAGGTCATGTGGATGGCGCCCACGGTGCCGGGTTCGATCACCGTGCCGCCCGCGCGCACCGTGACCCGCGCGGGTACGGGATAGATGTGGCGTTCCACGCGCACCGCGTCGGACCCGACGCCGAACAGGGCGTGGCCGACATTGCCGAGCACATCGTTGAAATAGAAGTGCTGCATCAGACCGATCGCGTGATCGGAGTCGACGGCGCCGAGCGGCGTCCCGAATCCCAGACTCTCCAGACCGCCCCACATGCCGTCGGGCGCGGCGGACAGATCGCCGACCTCGAGGAAACGCACCTCGGTGACCTCGTCGAGCAGTCCGGCCAGTCGCAGCAGCACCTGTTCGACCATCAGTCCCGGGTGCAGGCCGGTGCCGTGCAACGAGACGCCGCCCTTCTCGCAGGCCACCTGGAGTCGGCTTCCCAAGGGGCGGCGGGGAATCACGCGATCGACGACCGGACCCGCGAGTCGCTCGACGGCGGGGCGGAGCGGCCGGGCGGGGGCGGAGTCCAGCGCGCGCATACCCCATTTCACCGCCGTCAGCGCGGGGCGGAGGCTCGGCCCGAACGCGTCGCCGGTGACCTTCATCTCCGCGACCGTACGCAGCACCGACAGCGGTGTGCGCGAGGCCGACAGCCAGTTCGTCATCGACGGGTTGTGGTACGAGGCGGCCGACACCACGTTCTTCCCCGATTCGAGCAGATCCACCACGTCGGCGTCCGCGCCGCGCAACAGCGACGGCGTGGTCGGCGTGTGGACGACGCAGTCGGCGTCGAGGGCGAGAATCGCTTCCTTGGAGGTCGTCGCCGTGACGCCGACCGGTGCGAGTCCGACGAGTTCGCCGATATCCCTGCCGTCCTTGTGCGGACTGAAGACCTTGACGCCGACCACATCGAAATCGGCGGATCGCAGCGCCGCCTGGAGCGCGCGCCCACCCATGTCTCCCGGTCCCCAGATGACGAGCCGATACGGACGTGTCACAACCGCCTCCTTGCCATGGGAGACATGTGTAACACACCGGAAGAAGTTACACACCATTCTTGTGGAAACTCCTCTTGCCAGAATTCTGTTCGGTCGAGTGTGGGGTAGAGAACAGGGGTTTCTGCTCAATCCGGGCCGAGCCGCGACGAGAAGCTAGCAGTGATTCGCCGGTATTCCGCCTACCGGGAGTCCTCGGCTCCCTCGGCCAGCGCGGCGAGATTCTCGATCGAGGCGAGCAGTTTCTCCGCTGTCGTCGCCTTCGCGCGCACCAGACGTTTCGGATCGGTCAGCCGCGACCAGTCGTAGGTGTGGGTGACCCGGGTGACACCGTCCCCGACGGGTTCGAGCTCCCAGCGCCACAGATGCCCGGGCGGCTCCTGGTCCGGTTCGGAAGGCAGCCAGGCGATCCGCCGCCCCTCCTCGAACTCCACCACCCGGTTGTGGCGCACCGCGCCGTTGGTCAGCGCCATGACGAAGACGTCGCCCGTGCCGCGCACCCGCTGGCCCGCCGCGGCCTCGTTCAGATTGTCGTTACCGTCCCATCGCGGCTGCTGGGCGGGATCGGCGATCAACTCGAAGATCCGGTCCGCGTCGGCCGCGATCTCGCGTTCGGCCGACACGACGTGCGGTAGCTCGTTGGTATCTGTCATGGCTCGATCGAATCACCCTCCCGCCCGCGGTGCCAGCATTCGGTCACCCCGTGAACGTAAAGTGGAGTCATGGCACTGACTTCGCAAGAACGACAGGAGTTCCTCGCCCAACCCCATATCGGCGCGCTCGCGGTCGCCGCGAGTCCGGACCGCGCCCCGCTCAATGTGCCGATCTGGTACCAGTACTCACCCGGCTCCGAACTCTGGGTACTGACCGGCGCGCATTCGACGAAGATCCGACTGCTGGAGGCGGCCGGGCGGTTCAGCCTCATGGCGCAGGTCGTGACGCCGACCGTCCGCTACGTGACCGCCGAGGGCCCGATCACCCGCACCGAACCCATGAAGGACGGCATGCTGCGCGAGATGGCCGCGCGCTACCTGCCCGCCGAAAAGGTCGACCCCTACCTGGAATTCGCGCAATCCCACGGCGACCAGGTCGCGGTATTCATGCGCCCGGACCACTGGCTCTCCGCCGACATGGGCGCGATCTGAGGGAACCGTCGGCGGCGGAAAACCCTTTGTCGCCGGGGCCGACAGACGCCTAACCTCGTCCGAATGCGGCGCAGCGTCATCGTCGGCGATATACACGGCTGTTTCGAGGAATTGCTCGAACTGCTCGACACGGTCGAACTCGCCCCGGACGATCTCCTGATCAGCGTGGGTGATCTGGTCGACCGTGGTCCCGAACCGGGCGCGGTCGTCCGATTCTTTCGTGAGCGGCCGAACTCGGTCGTGGTCATGGGGAATCACGAGCGCAAACACGTGCGAGGGATCCTCTCCTACGCTCAGGAGATCACGCGCCTCCAGATCGGTGACGACTACGCCGACATGGTCGAGTGGATGCGGACACTGCCGTACTACTTCGAGAACGAAGCGATTCGGGTCGTGCACGCCGCCATGGTGCCCGGTATCGCACTCGCGGATCAGCGCCCGGAAGTACTGTGCGGTTCGACTCGTGGTGAGCGGGAACTCGGCGCGCGGTTCGCCGACGGTCATTGGCACGATCGCTACGACGATTCCGTCCCGATCGTATTCGGCCACCACGTGACCGGCGACGAGCCGTTGATCCGCGACGGCCGGATATTCGGTCTCGACACCGGGGCCTGTCACGGCGGGGCGTTATCCGCGCTCTGTGTACCGGAATTCACGGTTCACTCGGTCCGGGCTCACGCCGATCATTGGTCGAATACCCGCCGCCGATGGCAATTGCCCGTCCTGCGGTCCAAACCTTGGCACGACTTCACCTGGTCGCAATCGGCGGAGACAGTCGCGAGGTTCGCGTCGACTCCCGATCCGGCCACCCGTGAGTGGCTCGCGGCGGTCGACGCGTGGGCCGCGCGATTGCGCGAATCGTTCCCCGCCGTGATCAACGCCGCGTACGACCGTGCCCGCGAACTGGGTGCGGATCGGATCGGAGAGCATCGCGCCGCGCGATTCCTGTTCCAGGCCCATCACGGCCGACTCGATCACGCGAGCTTGACCCGCCAGTGCACCACGCCGCGCAGGGTGATCGAACTCGCGACCGCGTTGGGGGTAGACCTGCCGGAATTGCCGCGCTGAGCGGGATCGGCTGTACCGCTGCCTTTCTCGAAGGACGAGTTCGAGTCTCGCCGCTGGGGGAGGGACAGCGCGTGCGGCGGAACCGGGCGCGTTGTTCGGTCGGCCGCTCGGAGGACTCGAGCCTGCCCTGGTCGGGCGTGTGCTCGGGGCGGCACGCCCGACTGTCGGAGGCCGACCTCCGCACAAACGCGCCCCGTTCAGAGCGCCGCGGTCCGGTCGACGGTGAAGTCCTGGATGAGGGCTGCGAGTTCGATCGGTCGGTCGCCCTGGACGGAATGTCCGGCGTCGGCGACGATCTCGATCCGCGCATCGGGCTGGCGGCGCAGGAATTCGGCGGTGTCGGCGTCGTCGACGACCGGTGAACGCGCTCCGCGGACGAGCATGGGCGCGGTGGCGAGCGCGGAGACGTCCTCCCACAGCGGGCCGAAGTCGAGTGTGCCGTCGGCGGTGGGACGTATCCGGTCGTAGCGCCAGATCCAGCGGCCGTTGTCCTGTTCGCGCGCGTTGTGCAGGATGCCGCGACGCAGTGACCGGACCGATCGGCCGGGGTTGTGCGTGACGGTGCGTTCCAGGATCTCGTCGAAGGACGCGAAATCGGCGGGGCCGTGGACGAAGGCGGTGATGGCCGCAGTCTTCGCGGGATGGTCGCCGGTGCCGGGCGTGACGTCGACCAGAACGAGTCGCCGGACCAGGTCGGGGCGGCGAGCGGCGAGGCGAAGTGCGGTCAGACCACCCAGGGACATGCCGACGATCGCCTGCGCGCCGGGCGCGAGCGCGTCCACGGCGGTCGCGACGGCTTCGGCCAGACGGTCGGGCGTGTAGTCGTGATCGGGCCACCAGTCGGAATGGCCGTGGCCGGGCAGATCGATCGCGACCAGGGGCCGGTTCAGCGCCAGCGCCACCGTGTCCCAGGTGTGAGCGTTCTGCGCGCCGCCGTGCAGCAGGACGAGTTCCGGTTCGGCCTCACCCCAGCGCAGGGCGCTGATATTCGCTCCGTTGCCGATATCGGCGGAAATCCTGCGCACCCGCGGGGCACCCGACCACGGCAGCCCCGCCTCCTCCGCGTTCTCGGCGAACAGTCCGAATTCGTCATACTCCGACATACCCGACAGTATGCGTCGGCGCCGTCGCGATGCCCAGATATCGCGACGGCTCGAGTCGAAGGTCGGCGGTAGGCCCGATCAGCTCACGACACTGTCGACGATCAGTGGCGCGCCGGTGGCGGCCACGACCTGTTCGGTGGTGACGCCCGGCGCGAGTTCGCGCAGGACCAGGGTGCCGTCGCCGGGGATGTCGATGACGGCCAGATCGGTGATGATCCGGTCGACGACGCGGCGGCCCGTCAGCGGCAGGGTACACGCCTCGACGATCTTGGGGTTGCCGTCGCGGTCGGTGTGCTCCATGAGCACGATGACCCGTCCCGCACCGTGGACCAGATCCATGGCGCCGCCCATGCCCTTGACCATCTTGCCGGGCACCATCCAGTTGGCGAGGTCACCGTGGCGTGACACCTGCATGCCGCCGAGGACGGCGGTGTTGATGTGACCGCCGCGGATCATGCCGAACGACAGCGCGGAATCGAAGAACGCGGCGCCGGGCAGGACGGTGACCGTCTCCTTGCCCGCGTTGATCAGATCCGCGTCGACGGCGTCCGGTGTCGGGTACGGCCCGGTGCCGAGGATGCCGTTCTCCGAATGCAGGGTGACCTTGACATCGGGGCTCAGGAAGCCGGGAATCAGTGTCGGCAAACCGATTCCGAGATTCACGTACTCGCCGTCGGTGAGTTCGGTGGCGGCGCGCGCGGCCATCTGGTCGCGGGTCCATCCTGTGCGTGTGGTCATCGGTTCGAACCCTCCTCGACGGTGACGGTGCGCTTCTCGATCTGCTTGTTCTGCGTTCCGGTGTGCACGATGCGCTGCACGAACACGCCGGGCAGATGGACCTGCGCCGGATCGAGGGTGCCCGCGGGCACCAGATTCTCGACCTGGGCGATGGTGATGCGGCCCGCCATCGCGGCCAGCGGATTGAAGTTGAGCGCGGATTTCTCGAAGACCAGATTGCCCGCGGTATCGCCGACGGCGGCGTGCACGAGGGCGTAGTCGGCGGTGATACCCGTTTCCAGGACGTAGCTGTTTCCGCCGAAGGTACGCGTCTCCTTGGGCGGGGACGCCACCGCGATGGTGCCGTCGGCGGCATAGCGCCAGGGCAGGCCACCGTCGGCGACCGGGGTGCCGACTCCGGCCGGGGTGTAGAACGCCGGGATGCCGGCGCCGCCCGCGCGCAGCCGTTCGGCCAGCGTGCCCTGCGGGGTGAGTTCCACCTCGAGTTCGCCGCTGAGGTACTGGCGCGCGAATTCCTTGTTCTCGCCGACATAGGAGGCGACCACACGCCGAATGCGTCCGGCGGAGAGCAGAATGCCGAGACCGTGCTCGTCGACGCCGCAGTTGTTGGAGAATATCTCCAGATTGTTCACGCCGGATTCGGCGAGCGCTCGGATCAATTCGTCGGGGATACCGCACAGTCCGAAGCCGCCGACTGCGATAGATGTGTCGTTGCCGATATCCGCTACGGCAGCGGCGGGGGTCGTGAAGACCGTGGCGCCCATGTCGTTCCTTCCGGTCGCGTCGATGCGTCCATTCAGTGGTCATCCCGATCGGGATCTGTCGATACTCAACCGTCAGAGTGACCGCATTTCAAGCGGAACGGTCGAGATGGGAGCACATTGTTCGCGACGTGGACGGCTCCCGTTCCAGCGTTCACTGAGTGGACGTATGCTGGCGCGGTGGACGATCAGCAGAAGCCGCAGGTGATCCGGCGGGCCACCGCGCTGTTGCGCGCGCTGGCCGCCGCCGAGCCCACGGGCGCGACGACCTCGGAACTCGCGAGCGCCACCGGACTGGCCCGTCCGACGGTACACCGCCTGCTGACGACCCTGGCCGACGAAGGGCTCGCCGACCGCGACCACCGATCCGGCAGGTGGTCGATCGGCCCGGAGTTGTATCTACTCGGTTCGCTGGCCGCGAGCCGCTACGACATCGTCGACATCGCGCGGCCGGTATTGCGGGATCTGGCACGCACGACGGGGGAGAGCACCTTTCTGTCGGTGCGTCGCGGCGACGAAACCGTCTGTGTGGCAGCCGAAGAGGGAAGTTTCCCGTTGCGTTCGCATGTCCTGCACATCGGCATCCGGCTGCCGCTGGGTGTGGCGTCGGCCGGGCTGGTCATCCTCGCGCATCTGGCGCCGCACGATGTCGCGGACTACCTCGACCGGGTCGATCTCACCGAGGAGTGGGGTGAGCGCCACGCCCGGGACGCGGTGACCGAGCGACTGGTGCGCACCAGGGAGACCGGCTACTCGCTGAACCCGGGACTGCTGGTCGAGGGCAGTTGGGGCATGGGTGCCGCCGTGTTCGACGACCGCGACGAACCGGCGTGGGCGCTGAGCGTCACCGGGGTCGAGAGCCGTTTCGGCGTCGACCGCCGCTCGCACCTCGGTGAGTTGCTGTTGCGGGAGGCGCACCGCCTGACCCGCGCGTTGCGGCAGCGCCATCCGGTGGGCGACACGTGAGCGCTCGTCCGGAACGGGCGGGCATTCCTGCCACGGACGTGGGTCAGCGCGGAATATCGAGCACGGCCGGGATGCCGGTCGCGGCGAGGGTTTCGGCGGTCACCGTGGCGAGGTGACCGATCCAGGCGGTCAGTTCGTCCGGGTCCGCGGCGAATCCGAGCATGGCCGAGGGGTGGAAGAGGGCGAGCGCGTCGCCGGCGTCGAGATGGAAGGTGATATCGACGGCGGTGTCGCCCCTGGTCACCGTCACCGCGGTCACGGGCGGGTTCGCGAGATCGTGCGCGCGATGGAGCACGTGCGGGTCGGCGTCGTCGATGCGCACGGCCGAGATGTCGATGATATTGCGGTACAGCCATTTCCGATGGGAGTCGCGCGCGTCGTGAATGGCGAGGACGAGTTCGGGGAAGCGCTCTTCGGCTACTCGGACGGTCATGGGTGGCGGTGTCACCGGTGGTCCCCGGCCGGCGCCGACGGCGCGGACCGACGGTAGAGCACATGTGACTGTCTCATCCACCCACCCTAGACATTCATCCCACCTGCGGTGTAGTCGGTCGGGCGACCGATTGTTTCTGCCGGACATTACATGCGAACATCATTGTTTTCTTGTGTCGACGCTGGTTCGACCCATCCCCGCGTTCACCTGGCGCTGCGCAACCGGGAGCCGCCGAATCTGCTTGCGAGTGCACCGTTGTGTGCCGACAGTGCACACGCGCTGCCCCGGCCCCGGTTTCGCACTAACTTGAACGACTGACCGGTTTCGAGTGAAGGGGTCGCGGTGACGGCTCCACGGGAGGTGGCGAGGTGGTAGTGGTGTTCCGGTCCGCGGACTACGCGCCGCACGAGCGCGCGGACGCGACGCGGGTGGCCATGCAGGAACAGTCGGTGCCGTCCCGGGTGGTGTTGCAGGATCCGGACAAGATCGACTGTCTGATGGAAGTCTGGTCCTACGGCGAGGCCAGCGTCTTCCGCAGCGATATGACCGGGTATCGACTGCTGCGCTCGCCGCGTCAGGTGAAGGCCGGACCGGCCGAGGTGCTCGCCATCGCGGTGCAACTGAGCAGCGTCGGATACAACGAGCAGTTCGGTGTGCAACAGGTATTGCCCGCGGGCGATCTGTTCGTGGTCGACCTCAACACGCCCTACGACTACCGGCTGCCCGGATTCGGGGCGTCGACCTGCCTGCACGTGCCCATCGAAGCCGTCGGCCTGCCGCACGAGGTGGTCCGCGAGGCGGCGACGCGGCTGGCGGCAAGCCCGCTGCACACCCTGGTCACCGCCCATATCGGCGAACTCACGCGACAGGCCGAGCGGCTATCGGCGGATCCGAGCGCCGCGGCGCTCGGCGACACCGGTATCGAACTCACCAGGGCGCTGCTGGCTTCGGCCTACGACATCGACTACGCGCGCGGCCTGATGGCCGAAGTGCTGCTGCCACGGGTTCGCGCCTATGTGCGCAGACATCTCAACGATCCCGAACTCACCCCGGCGCGGATCGCCCGGGTACACGACATCTCCACCCGTCGCCTGTTCCGGCTCTGCGCCGAGGCCGGATTCAGTCTGGAACAGTGGATCATCGCCGAACGCCTCATCGGCGCGCGCGAGGAACTCGCCCGCGACGCCGAGTCGCCCGTCGCGGCGGTGGCGCGCCGCTGGGGTTTCGTCAACAACGCGCATTTCAGTCGCCGGTTCCGCGACATGTTCGGCCTGTCGCCGAGGGAATGGCGCCGGATCGCGCAGCAGGAGCGGGCGGTCGGCGCCGAGAGCAAACAACCGTGCGACCAGAGCCAGATCGGCCGTCCCGTACGGCGCTAATCTCGCGGCGTCCGCCACCCCCGACGCCGGCGCCGACAGCGCCAGAGACGGAGACCGCCATGACCGGCGCCCCCGACACCATCGTCCTCGTCCACGGTCTGTGGATGACTCCGCGCAGCTGGGAGCACTGGGTCGAGTACTACGGAGCCAAGGGTTACACCGTGGTCACGCCCGGCTATCCCGGCTTCGAGATCGAAGTGGAGGCATTGCGCGAAAACCCCACGCTGATCGCCGATCTCACCGTCACCGAAACCGTGGATCATCTCGCCGCCGTGGTGGAGGCGCTACCGACCGCGCCGATCATCATGGGGCATTCCTTCGGCGGCACGCTCACTCAGTTGCTGGTCGACCGAGGTCTGGGCGTGGCGGCCGCCGCGATCGATTCCGCGCCGACCGAAGGCGTGCGGGTGACGCCGCCGTCGCAGGCGAAATCGCTTTTCCCGGTGCTCAAGAGTTTGTCGAACCGGCACAAGGCGGTGGGTTTCACGGCCGAGGAGTTCCACTACGCCTTCACCAACACCATCGACGAGGCCGCCTCGCGCGCGGCCCACGACCGCTATCACATTCCGGCGCCGGGCAATTGGGTGTGGACCTACGGTGTCTTCGAGAATTTCAGGCCCGGCCATCACGAGACCTGGGTCGACTACTCCCGCGACGACCGCGCCCCGCTGCTGTTCATCGGCGGTAGCGAGGACCACATCATGCCGCCGTCGGTGAACAAGTCGAACGCGAAGCTCTACCACAAGTCGAAGGCCGTCACCGAATACCACGAGTTCCCGGGTCGTTCGCACTGGATCTGCGCGGAACCCGGCTGGCAGGAGGTCGCCGACTACGCGCTGGAATGGGCGCTGGCGCAGGCCGCGCGGTCCGTGCGGGAACCGGCGGGGGACTGAGCGGTCGGTATTCCAGCCGTCCGCCGCGTAGACTCCGAAATCCGCGACCCCGGCGGCGGAGAGCACGATGGCACTACTTCTGGATGTCTCGAAAGCGCGGCCCTACGATCCGGCCGCGCTACGGGCGGCGCTGCGCGAGGCCGGACTCCCCGACACCGTCTCGGTCACCCCGCTGCCGCGGACGTCACCGCGTATTCGACTGCATCAGTGGGATCTCGGTGACGGCACCGCGCTGATGCGACTGGAGAGCACCGGTATCGCCGCCGCCCGCACGGCGGTGCGGGCCGGGGCGGCGCCGGTCGCGCGCATGGCGGTCGCTGTGCTCTCGCCCGGCGACTGGACCCTCACCCATCACGGCACGGTGATCGGCCCGATTCCCGGCGAGCCGACGCTGATCGCCGTCGATCACGCGACCCCGTTCGATTTCCGTCGCGGCGGCACCGGGACGGTGCTGGTCGTGCATTTCGACCGCGCGCGTCTCATGCTCTCGGACCGGGTAACGGCCAGGGCGGTCCGTGGGCTACGGCCGGACAACGCCCTGTACGACATCGTCCGTACCTTTCTGCCGCAACTCGCCACCGTGGCGAGCACCAGCGCGGAGATGCTGCCCGAACTGAACACCACCACGATCGACCTGATCCGGGCACTGCTCCTGAACGCCGCCGAGACGGCCGAAAGCGACCCCGAACCGGACATGATCGCGCGGATCCGCCGCTACGTCGAGGACAATCTCGACGATCCGGCCCTGTGCGCCGACAGCATCGCCGCCGCGCACAGCGTCTCCACGCGCCAGCTCTACAAGGTGTGGTCGCGCACCGGAATCGGACTGTCCGACTTCGTGATCGGCCGAAGGCTCGAACGCGCGCGCGTCACCCTACGCACCCACCGCCACCTCACCATCGCCGCGGTGGCACGCAGGCACGGGTTCAACGACGCCACGCATTTCACGCACCGTTTCCGTGCCGCGTACTCCGCCACGCCCTCCGAGTGGCGCAACGCGGAGATCACCGCCGTCTCGGCGAGATGAGTAGCTGCCGTCTCGGCGAGATGAGTAGCCGCCGTCTCGGCGCACTGAGCAGCAGCCATCTCGGCGCGCTGAGCACCAGCCGCTTCGGCGCGCTGAGCAAAGAACCGTGCCCGCGTAGCCAGTTCGACGCGGGCTCGCATTCCTAGAGTCGGCGCGAGGGCTCTCACACACTCGAACCACGGAGGATCCATGAACTCCCGAAGAACGGCTCGCCGCCGACTTCGCACGGCCGCGACCCTGGTCGCTTCCGTCCTGACGCTCGCCGGACTCGCCGCGGCACCCGCGAACGCGGCTCCGGTACCGACGGTCGTCCTGGTGCACGGCGCCTTCGCCGATGCCAGCGGCTGGACCGATGTGGCCGCGCAGTTGTCCGCGAGCGGCTACCCGGTCCGCACCTTCGACAACCCGCTGCGCAGTCCGGCGGGCGACGCGGCCCGGCTCACCGAATTCCTGGCGGATATCAAGGGCCCGATCGTGCTGGTCGGCCATTCCTACGGTGGTGCGGTGATCACCAACACCCATGATTCCGACGTGCGGGCCAATGTCTACATCGCCGCGTTCGCGCCCGCGGAGGGCGAATTCGTCCAGGGTCTGCTGAACCCGGTCACCTATCCGGGCAGCCGGTTGCTTCCCCCCGCGTTGCAGCTCACCTCCGTCCCGGACGGGGCGAGCCCGGTGGGCGCCGATGTCGACGGCTACATCGCCGAGGAGTACTTCCACGAGGTGTTCTGCCAGGATGTGTCGGCGGCGGTGGCCGCCGATATGTACGCCCACCAGAAATCGGCCGCGCTGGCGGCCAATCTCGAGCCGAGCGGCGCACCGTCCTGGGCCGACACCCCGAGCTGGTACCTGATCTCCCAGCAGGACCGGGTGATCCCGCCCGCACTCCAGAAGATGATGGCCGGGCGCGCCGCACCCGGCCGCACCAGCGAGGTCGACGCCTCCCACGTGTCGCTGGTGTCGCAACCGGGCCGGGTCGCCGACGTGGTGCGCGCCGCCATCACCGCGACCTCCTGACCCCGGCGGGTACCGGACCCGAAGGTGTCCGGTACCCGACCGAGCCGATGCCGGATTGATCAGTTTCGAAGAAGCCCGCGGTCTCCCCGGTTTCCTACGATGAGAGTCGTTCACATCGATCCCGGTAGGGAAGGAAACGGCAATGGCCGAAGCACAGAAGACCACCCGGGCAGCCGCGCGGAAGAAGTCCTCGGTCGGGTTCTCCGACGAGGAGAAGGCCGCGATGAAGGAGCACGCGCAGGAGCTGAAGACGGCGGCGCGCCGCGGCTCGCGCGCGTCCAAGGCCAACGGCGAAGCCGACGTGGTCGCCAAGATCGCCGAGATGGCGGCCCCCGACCGCGTCATGGCCGAGAGAATCCACGCCATCGTCGGCGCGGGCGCTCCCGAACTCACACCGAAACTCTGGTACGGCATGCCCGCCTATGCCAGGGACGGCAAGGTCGTCCTGTTCTTCCAGAGCGCCGAGAAATTCAAGGCGCGATACGCCACTCTCGGTTTCAACGACATCGCCGCCCTCGACGACGGCACCATGTGGCCCACCGCCTTCGCCCTGACGAAACTCACCCCGGCCGTCGAGGCCAGGATCACCGAGCTGGTGCGGAAGGCGGCGGGCTGAGTTCGGGTCCGTTCAGCGCGCCGAGTCCTGGACCAGCACGGGCTCCTCGAGCAATTCCGCTTGTCCGGCAACGACATTGGTCAGGATCGCACGTGCCACGCGCAGCAGTTCGGCCACCTGCGGCGAGGTCAGGGCGTAGGTCACCGACAGGCCCTCCCGTCGCGCGGTGACCAGTCCGGTGCGCCGCAGTACGGCCAGTTGCTGCGATAAGTTCGCGGGCTCTATTCCGACCTCGGGCAGCATTTCGGACACCGCGTGGTCGCGTTCGCTCAGCAATTCCAGAACCCGTATTCGCACCGGATGTCCGAGTGTTTTGAAGAAATCCGCTTTCATTCGGTACAGCGGCTGTCGCGCACCACCCACGAAAACCTCCGACCCCGCACACGGCGTAACCAAATATCTTTCCGATCCCGATGACTCGACTGTCCGTCGGCGCCGACAGACCCGCGGCACGGCTCGTTCCGTGGGGATTCGCGGATGCGACGGTTGTTCGCCGGGTGGATCTCCGAATCGGATCCGGTACACCGACGAACGGCCGAGCGCTGATGGAGGTTACCACCGGGCATATCGATCCCGGTGGGGATTCCGATGCTCCGGTGCGACAACGAATGTCGGGCTCGAGATGATTCTTCCGGTGCGCGGATCACGTGCCGAAAGAATCATACCGACCGGTCAAGAGATTCAGATTTCGAGTTCTGCCTCGATATCTTTGAGCCGGTGCCGCGCCATCGCCAGATTGCCGCGCGACCGGTCGAGTGCGAGGTAGAGGAAAAGGCCCTTGGCCCGGCGGCTGCGCGTCGGCCGGATCAGATGGTATTGGGTCGCGAGGGTGATGAGCACATCATCGATCTCCTCGCTCAGCCCCAACTGCTCGATGGTGCGCATCTTCGCGCGGATCACCTCGGTATTGCCCGCCGACGCGACCTCGAGGTCGAAAGACTTCGATCCGCCGAGCACCCCGAGCGGCATGCCACTGCCGTAGTCGACGACGGCGGCCCCGATGGCACCGTCCAGCATCATCATGTCCTTCAACGCAACTTCCATGTCCGCCAAGGTCTTTCCCTTCTCCCACGGTACGAACGGCTTCGTGCGGGCCGACGCTACCGAGAAAGGGGCGAGATAAGGGGGGATCGATGAAGAATTCCGCAAGGTATGCAATTGGCAAGTTGTGCAATCAGATCGGCGTCGTCACAGGTCCCGGCGCGATCGGACGTATCGCCGGGTGCCGCCGCCTCGTCGGCGGGGCGTCAAGCCCGCTGAACGGCCAGTGTGACTCCGTCGTCTAACGCGGAACGACGCGCATCGTGGTCTCGGCCGCGCCGGGGCTGTTGATCGAATCGACGATCGAGGCGGCGTAGCGGCGGTACTTGTCGCGGTAGGCGGCATCGACACGGTCCTTGACCGCGGCGCCGACATCGGTGAACGTGACGTCGGCATCGACACCCGCCGCCTTCAGATGGCCCTCGTGGCGGCCGCGGGTGGCGCGGTACCAGGCGGCGCTCGATCCGTTCACCGACCGGATGTAGACGTCGTCGCCGTCGCGCACCGCCCAGATGACCCGTGGCTTGTTCAGTGTTCCGTCGGTGCGCCGCGCGGCGATCTCGATCTCGTCGACCCGTTCGATCGTCTCCAGTTGGTCATTGGTCCAAGTGCTCATGACATCCCCTTTCGATTGACGGGCTCCGGTCGCGGCGCCCGAGTCCACCGTCGGATACCCCATGATATTTGCCGACAGTTCGCTGATGTGGCGTGATTCGCACACCCGTCTATGACATCCGCGCGACCGGCGCTCCGGCAGTGACCGCTGGTCCAGGTACCCGCGGTACCTCCCCGGGCCCGCGGGCGCGCTCATGCCGTGGATGACATGCGCCCTGCAACTCGACGAGACCGAACGCGCGGCCGACGGACTCGAGTTGCCGGCCACCCGGGCTGCCGCCGTCGAGCCGGACCGGCGAATTCTCGGCCCGCACGCTCGAATAGGCGGCTCCGCGCCCCTCGATCCGCGCGAGTATCGGCGGCGGTGGTTTCACGTATTTTCCTGGCACACGGGCTTTTACGCCCTCGGATCGGCGAAACACGCGACCCGACCGGGTCATTGCCACTTGCCCGTGGCATGGCATCGGCGCATGATGTCAGGCGGGTCAACACTGGCTCGCCAGTCGCCATACCGCTCAGCCGAGGAACGTGATCATGATCAACAAAGCCACACAAGCGTTTGCCGTCACCGCCATCGCGCTGTCCATCGGTGCGATCGCCGCTCCCGCCGCCTCCGCCGCACCCGCCACAGCGGAACCGTCCGCCACACCCATCGGCTCGGTCGCGCTCTGCCTGAACATCCCGATCCCCCCGTTCAGCATCAGCGTCTGCCTCTGACCTTCTCCGGCGCACCGCGGATCGTTCGCGGATGCCGAGAAGTCCATCGACGCGAACTCGACCCGCACGGTCCGGTCCGCGCGATAACGCTGCCATGATGACGTGATGCAGCTGAACGACGAACTCCTCTACGCCGTCGCCCCTTTCGCGGAAACCCTCGGTGTCCGGATCGAGGAGGCGAGCGCCGAATCGGTGCGGGTGCGGCTGGCCCATCGGGAGCAATTGGGCACGATGGGCGGCGGTATGCACGGCGGCGCGCTCATGAGTCTGTGCGATATCGCCGCGGCGCTGTGCGCGGCCGCCCAGGTCGAACCCGGACAGGTCACCACCACCGCGGAATCGTCGACCTACTTCCTCGCCCCGCTGCGGGGTGATTCGGCCACCGCCGTGGCCCGACCGGTCCGGGTCGGCCGGGCGCTGATCTGCGTGGAGGTCGATGTGCACGACGCGCAGGGCCGCCACTGCGCGCGTACCACCCAACTGCTCGCGGTCACACAGTCCTGACCGGCGCGGACGCCGT
Source organism: Nocardia noduli (assembly GCF_019038455.1). Taxonomy (NCBI): domain Bacteria; kingdom Bacillati; phylum Actinomycetota; class Actinomycetes; order Mycobacteriales; family Nocardiaceae; genus Nocardia; species Nocardia noduli. The sequence goes on along the minus strand of NZ_JAFMPL010000002.1, from coordinate 145,214 downwards.
TTTCAGACGATTTCCACGTACAGCGTGTAGGTGGCATTGCCGCGCGTCGGTGCGACGGTCACCCGGTAGAAGCCGTCCGACGGCAGCACGATCCGGGTCCAGGCGTCGGAGACGACGATCACGGGTCCGTCGGGGCCGGAGATGCTGAGATTCGCGTTCCCCTCCACCGAGGTCAGGGTGCTGTCGAGTACCTGTCCGCGGCGCGCCTCGAAGAAATAGCTGTCGGCATCGCCGCGCACCACCGCTCCGTCGACGACCGCCGCGCTGGTACCCGGCGCGAATTCGACCTCGGTGTAGACCCCCGCGTGCGCGGTGCCAGCGAAAGCGACGGCGACGGTGGTCGCGACGGTGGCGAGCGCGATCGCGGAGGCGGCGCGCACGGTGCGGATGTTGGAGGCCATGGTCGGTGTCCTGTCGTGGGGGCGAGGTGGATGTCGCCGGTGGAATGCGATGCCACCGACTCTGGCAACCGCGACTTGCCGATACCTGAAAGGCCGGTTAACGTGCTGGTCCGGCACCCGGCGCACGTTCGCGGATCGAGTCGGGCGCGCCACTTCGTCGGACACTCCGCGTCAGGGATTGGCGGCGCGATAGGCGACGGTCTGTGCCGCCACGATGCGCACCAGATCGCCCAGTGCCATCTCGACGTCGGCCAGATGCAGGCCCCAGTCCGCGTCGGGAACGGCGGGCAGATTCGGGCTACCCGGCTCCGCGGTCGCCATGAGCGCGGTCGCGCCGTCCTGGTGGATACACCGCACCCGGTAGGTCTGCGCGGGGACCAACCACGGTGTCGGCGCGGCGATCGCGCCCGGACCGAGCGCAAGCGCGAGTTCGACGCCCATCGGGCTCGGCACCGGCTGGGCGCGCAATATGGTTGCCGCGGTGCGTGATTCGTTGAGTTCCAGCGAGGCCGGATTGGTGCAGGCGAGTTCGTAATCCGGCCCGTACGGCTGCGGCGTCGCCTCCGGTGTCACCGGGTTGCGGCCGAATCTGCTGTCCGGCGGCGGTATTTCGTCGAAGGTCTGCCAGGCGAGCACGCACCCGGTCTGAGCCTCGCTGCGGCACAGCGACAGGTGCTGGAAGTCGCCGCCGACATCGCTGTTCTTGCGCACCACCGTATTTCCGCCGAGCAGGATCGCGGACAGGATTCGATCGCGTATCTCGGGCCGCGGGTCGATCTCCTCGCGGATCAGCTGTCGCAACATGCGGGTGCCCTGCGAATGACCGATCAGCACCACCGGTCGCGACGGATCGTGTTCGGCGAGGAACTGCTGCCAGGCGCGTCGCACGTCCGTGTACGCGATGCGTGACAGTTCGGCGCGCTGTTCGGCGGTGTAATCGTCTTCGTCGGCGAGCGCGCCGAGGGTGCGCTGGCGGTACACCGGCGCGTACACCTCGCACACCTGGGAGAAGCGCGCCGCCTGCTGGGCGGCGACGGTGCGCAGTTCGGGTGTCACGGTGGTGTCGGCGTTGGGCGTCGACTGCAACGACACCGTGGGGTACACGTAGAAACAGTCGACGCCGGGATCGGCGGGCGCGGGCGCCTCCTCGCGCAGGTCCGGTTGTCCCGCTCGCCGCACGGTCGTCGCGGTGCTCGCGGCACACGGGTCGTCGGTCAGGCCGGGACGGCACAACCACACGACGCCCTCGTCGGGTGCGGCGCCCGCGCCGACCGGCACCCAGGGAATGACACCGATGCCGCAGACCACGGCCGCAACCGCACGCCACCATCGACTATCGCGCATCGCCTCCGCCTTCACAGTGTCGGTCCCGCCATCGGCCGCCGTGGATCTGCGGCACCGCGCGGGGGAGATCCGGGTCGGGCCATCGTAGCCGTCCGGTTCTCCCGTTCCCGGGACCGAACCGAGGTCTTCGGGGCGGGGGTCGCGGGTGCGTCGGAGACTCGGCCGACGCTCGCGTGCGAGTATCGGGGTCATGCCACGTATCGCCACCGCCGACGTCGTCCGACGAGCCGAACTGCTCGAATTCCTGCGCCCGCGTCACCGTGCCGTACTGGAGACGAGACGCGCCGACGGCAGTCCCCAGCTCTCGCCGGTCACCTGCGGCGTCGACTCGGACGGCCGTCTGGTGATCGCGACCTATCCGACCCGGGCCAAGACCAGCAATGCCCGCCGCGATCCCCGGGTCTCGCTGTGCGTGCTGTCCGACGAATGGAACGACGCCTACGTGCAGGTCGACGGACGCGCCGAGGTGCTCGACATGCCGGAGGCCCTGGACGGACTGGTCGACTACTTCCGCTGCATCTCCGGCGAGCACCCGGACTGGGCCGAATACCGGGAGGCCATGGTCCGGCAGAACAAATCGCTGATCCGCGTGCACATCGAACGCTGGGGTCCGATCGCCACCGGCGGTTTCCCGCCCGAGCGGTAGGCGGACGGCCTTCGAGCACCTCGAAAAGCTCGCGCCGCGACCGGGTTCGGCCCGAGCGGCGTCGGCCGGGAACGAGTTCCGCGCGCGCGGGGAGCGCGAAAAACATTCCGCCCAGCCCGTTTTCGCGGGTCCGCCTGTTACCTCACCGTGTCGTACCATCTACCGGGGTCCTGCGTAGACCCGGCAACGCGCTCCGTCGCGGCGTCAGCGCGCGGAGTGTCGGCGATTCACCAAACCTGTAGTGCACACGAACACATTGGGGAGGTTTCTCACTTGAGTACGCAGCAGTCCCGGGAGATGTCGTGCCCGGTCGTCCACCACTCGCCGATTCCGGCAGACGAACACCGGATCCCGCTGCACACAACGGAATTCGCCGCCGATCCGCACCGATACTATCGCGAGATGCGCGGTCGCTACGGCAGTTTGGCCCCCGTGGAACTCGCGCCCGGCGTACCGGCCACCCTGGTGATCGCCTACCGGACCGCGGTGCGGATCCTCAACGACCCGGAACGTTTTCCCGCGGACCCCAGAACCTGGCAGCAGAGCGTGCCGTCGGATTGCCCCGTCCTGCCGCTGCTCGAATGGCGGCCGATGGCGAGCAGATGCTCGGGCGCGGAATTCACCCGCTATCGCCAGGCGATCACGGCCGGTATCGACTCGGTCGACCTGTTCTCGCTGCGCGGCGTCGTGGAGAAACACGCCGTCGAGTTGATCAATTCGTTCTGCGCGGACGGGCGTGCCGATCTGATCCGGCAGTACGCGTTCCCCCTGGTGTTCGATGTCATCAACCATATGCTCGGATGCCCGCCCGAGATCTACGACCAGGTCGCGGCGGCGACGAGCGCGCTCATCGACGGTGGGGACGCCGAGACGGGAAATCGGCTGCTCGGCGAGGCGCTGATGAATCTGGTGACGCTCAAACGGGCCGAACCCGGTCGCGACATCCCGTCGACATTGCTGCGACATCCCTCCGGCCTCGACGACATCGAGGCGTCGCACCACGTGTCGCAGATCTACGGGGGCGGCATCGAATTCCAGCTCAACCTGATCGTCAACACCCTGTTGTTGATCGTCTCCGACGTCCGCTTCGGCGACAACGTCCTCGGCGGGAATCTGTCCTCGCGCGACGCACTCGACGAGGTGCTGTTCAACGATCCGCCGGTGGCGAATCTGCTGGTGACCTACCCGCGCCAGCCGATCGTCATCGACGACGTCTGGCTGCCCGCGCACCAGCCGGTGGTGATCAGCATGGCCGCGTGCAACAACGATCCCGAAGTCCGCAGCACCGAACTCACCGGCAATCGCGCCCATCTCGCGTGGGGTGTCGGCCCGCACGCCTGCCCGGCGCAATCGCTGGCGTATCTGATCGCCGAATGCGCGATCGATCAACTGCTCGACGTCCTGCCCGAGATCAGGATCGACCTGACCGACGGGGGCCCCGCGTGGCGGCCCGGCCCGTTCCATCGTGCTCTGACCGAGTTGCCCGTCACCTTCCCGCCCGCCCCACCGCTCGCCGTGTGACCGTTCGTATCCCTCGGCGATGTGATCCCGCCGACGGATACGGACCGAGAGTCGCGTCGCCGGGCGGGATGTCGCGAGGATGGAAGCGTGCACAGTAGTCAGATCGTGACGGTATTCCTGGATCTCGTCGTCATCATGGCGGTGGCGCGGGTTCTGGGGTGGCTCGCCGAGAAGGTCGGCCAGCCCGCCGTCATCGGGGAGATCACGGCGGGAATCCTGGTCGGCCCCACCGTCCTCGGCGCCGATCTCTCGTCCGCGTTGTTCCCGCCCGAGATCCGTCCCTATCTGAGTCTGCTCGCCAATGTCGGTGTCGCCGTGTTCATGTTCGTGGCCGGACTCGAACTCGATCGTGGCATGTTCGCGGGCGCGCGGCGCTCGATCTCGGTGGTGTCGGCCGCCGCCTATCTGTTCCCGTTCGTCCTCGGATGCGGTGTCGCCGCGATCGCGCTGTCGCGCCACGCCACCGGCGACCGGTTGAATTTCGCCCTCTTCGTCGGCTGCGCGCTCGCGGTCACGGCCTTTCCGGTACTCGTGCGAATCCTGCACGATCGTGGGCTGATTCGCACCAGGCTCGGCCAGCTCAGCCTGGCGTGCGCCGCGCTGGTCGACATCCTGGCCTGGTCGGCGCTCGCCGTGGTGCTCGCCGTCGCGCACCCGGCGGCGGGGACCCAGTGGCGACTGTTCCTGTTGATACCCCTGGTCGCCGTGACCTGGTGGGTGGTGCGACCCGCCCTCGCGCGACTGGCCGAGGTGGGCACCGAGCAGACGATGATCGTGGTCGGTGTCGGTGGGGCGCTGCTCCTCGGCGCGGTCACCGAATGGATCGGGCTGCACCTGATATTCGGCGCGTTCGCCTTCGGTGTCGTATTCCCGCGCACCCGCAGGACGAGTGTGGAATCGGGCGCGCGGGTCCTGAGTTCGGTGCTGCTGCCCGGATTCTTCGTGGTGTCGGGTCTGGCCGTCGATCTCGGATCGCTGGACCGGACCGCGGTCGGCGAATTGACCGTCATCGTGGTGGTGGCCGTCGCGGGGAAACTGCTCGGCGTCTACCTGGCGGGACGGGCGACCGGGCTGCGTCCGCGCCCGGCCGCCGCGCTCGCCGCGTTGCTGAACACCCGGGGTCTGACCGAACTGGTGATCCTGAATGTCGGGCTCGGAATCGGAATCATCGGGCCGCAACTGTATTCGCTGCTGGTGGTGATGGCGCTGGTGACGACGGCGATGACCGCGCCCGCGTTGCGCGTCATCGGTGTGCCCGAGCGGCTCGCCGACGAATTCGGGGACGACGAACACGGCGACGAGGAATCAGAGCGGGCGTCGGCCGAATCCGCCGCCGGAGAAGACGAAACCGCCGCACGCGACGAATCGCGTGCGGCGGACTCCGGGGGTAGGCATTAGACCCGGGCGGCCACCTTCGGCTGCGGCGCGACGCCGGGCAGCACCCGCTTGACCGGGATGGTCGTCGCGAGCACGGCGCCCAGGATCGCCACGCCGCCGCCGATCAGCAGGCCGACCCGGAAACCGGTCTCCGTCGGGAGCATGTGTCCGCCGACCGAGAGGGTCATCTGCGCCAGGATCGCGCCGACGACGGCCGCCGAGATCGAGGTGCCGATGGCCCGCATCAGGGTGTTGAAGCTGTTGGCCGCGGCGGTCTCGGAAACCGGGACCGCACCCATGATCAGCGCGGGCATCGCGCCGTAGGCGAAGCCGACGCCGGTGTTGATGATGACGGTCGCCGCGAGGATCCCCCAGGTGGAACCCATCAGAATCAGCGAGGCGGCATAGCCCGCGGCGATGATGGCGCAGCCGGCGGCGAGGGTGAACTTGGGGCCGCGCAGGGCCGAGAGCCGCGCGCCGAACGGGGAGATCACCATCATCGTCAGACCGGCGGGCGCCATCCACAGGCCCATGGCGAACATGGACTGCCCGAGACCGAATCCGGTGGATTTCGGCAATTGCAGCAGCTGGGGGATCAGCAGCGCCTGGGCGTACATCGCCATGGAGACGACCACCGAGGTCGCGTTGGTGAGCAGGACCTGGGGGCGGGCGGTGACGCGCAGGTCGACCAGTGGCTGGCTGGTGCGCAGTTCGTAGCGGCCCCAGATCAGGATCGCGACGATCGCGGCGGCGAACAGGCCGAGGATGGTGGCGCTGGTCCAGCCCCAGGTCGCGCCCTTGGAGACCGCGAGCAGCAGGCAGACGAGTCCGATTCCGAGTCCGATCGCGCCCAGGTAGTCGAAACGTCCGGCGGGGCCTTGGGTGGGGATCTCGGGGATGACGAGGTAGATCAGGACGCCGACGATCGCGGCGAGCACGGCGCAGCCCCAGAACAGCATCCGCCAGTCGCTGTTCTCGACGACGGCGGCGGCGATGGGAAGTCCGAGCGCGCCGCCGATTCCGAGGCTGGCGCTGATCAGGGCGATGGCCGAACCGAGGCGTTCCGGCGGCAGCAGGTCGCGCATCGCGCTGATGCCGATCGGGATGATGCCGACGCCCATGCCCTGGAGACCGCGGCCGATGATCATCGGCAACACCGAGGTGGCGGTGGCGCACACGATCGATCCGACGATGAGCGGGACGATGGAGGCCAGCAGTACCGGGCGTTTTCCGTACATGTCACCGAGTCGTCCGGCGACCGGCGTGACGACGGCGCCGACGAGCAGCGTCGCGGTGACCACCCAGGTGGTGTTGGACGCGGTGCTGTGCAGGATCTGTGGAAGTTGACCGAGTAGCGGCACGACGAGGGTCTGCATCAGCGCGGCGACGATGCCCGCGGACGCCACGACGGCCAGGACGGCATTGTGCCGGACGGTGGAGCTGGGTGTGCTCACGGACATCTCCCTTTGCTGACGTTAACTAACGATATGCATCGTACATCCAATATGCATTATGCATATCCTATGTGTGATGCACACGTCATGCATGATGCATGGCCTATGTGTCCTGCATAACGCGTGGTATACCTGGTGTCGGGGAGTTGTCCGCAGTGTCTCGCGGAGCTGTCGAAAGGACCGCAATGGACAAGGCCATCGACTCGATCGAGTTCGAGACCATGCTGTTCGGCCGATACAGCCTGGCCTCCCGCAAAGGTGACGAGCGCAGTCTCGACCGCAGCGTCTACACACTGCTCGCCCGGCTCCACATGGAGGGGCCGATGACCATCGGCCAACTCGGCGAGGCGCTCGGCCTGGACGATTCGACCGTGAACCGGCAGACCGCCGCCATGATGAAAGCCGGTCTGCTCGAGCGGATCGCCGATCCCGACGGCGGATTGGCGCGCAAGTTCCGCGCCACCGCCGACGGTGAACGTCAGTTGGAAGCGCAACGTGCCGAGAGTATCCGGCACCTGGACACCATCCTGAGCGATTGGGCTCCCGAGGATGTCGCGATCTTCGGTGCCTACCTGGAGCGGTTCAACACCGATATCGAGCGGTATCACGGGCGGCCGTGGCCGCGCCCGGCCGGTTCGCTGTCGGCCACCCGTTTCGGCCGGGGCGCCGCGGGCTGAACCGCCACGCGGTCCGAACACGTGATCGCACGGAGACGCTCACACCACTTCTCTCACACGGGTAACGGCGTACCTGCCAACGCGTCTCGCAGCAGCGCGAGATCCGGGACCGGTACCTCCAGCAGTGGAAGACGCACGGTCGCATGGGCGATGATGCCGCGCTCGGCAAGGGCTGCCTTCGCCGTCACCGCCCCGGGGGACACGCGCACGAGGGCATCGGCCAGCGGGATCAGCCCGGCCTGGATAGCCCGCGCCGAGTCGAGATCGCCGTCGCGGACCGCGCGGATGAGCGCGCCATTGCGGTCGGCGACGATATTGCCCGCGACGCTGACCAGGCCGGCGGCGCCGCACGCGAGGTAGGGCAGGGCGAGTTCGTCGATACCGCAGTAGTACGCCAGTGGCGTCGAGGCCATGACCGACATCGCCTCGAACAGGTCGCCCTTGGCGTCCTTGACCGCCAGGATCCGGGGGTGGGCGGACAGTTCGATCAGGGTGCTCGCGTCCATCGCGAGACCGGTACGCGCCGGTACGTCGTAGAGCATCACCGGCAGATCGGTGGCATCGGCGACGGTCACGCAGTGCGCGATCACCCCGGCCTGGGTCGGCCTCGAGTAGTACGGGCAGACCAGCAGCAGCGCGTCCGCACCGGCGTCCTGCCCGTCGCGTGCGCGGCGCACACTCGCGACGGTGTCGTAGGTGCCGATTCCGGCGATCACCCGCGCTCGACTCTTCGATCGCGCGACCACGGCGCGGACGAGACCGGCGGATTCGGCCTCGGTGAGTGTCGGTGCCTCCCCGGTGGTTCCGGCGACGACGATGCCGTCGCATCCGGTGGCGAGCAGGTGGTCGACGAGTCCGGTGACGCCGGATCGGTCGAGCCCGCCGCCGGGACGCATCGGGGTCACCATGGCGACGAGGTTCGTGCCGAAGAGTCGGGCGGCGGTGGTGTTCGGATCGGTCATGTCTCGATCCTGCGCCCGTCGATAGATGCGGTCCAGCGATGCTTTCTTGTCGATATTGCGTAGCCTTGCTTCATGATCGATGTCGGCGCGCTGCGAGCGTTGCGGGCCGTGGCCGCGTCGGGGACGTTGGCGCGTGCGGCCGAGGAACTCGGGTTCACGGCCTCGGCGGTCTCGCAGCAGATCAAGCGGCTGGAACGGCAGATCGGTGTGCCCGTGCTGGCGCAGGCCGGGCGCGGGGTCGTGCTGACCCCGGCCGGGCAGGCCGTGGTCGACTCCGCGCCCGAGGTGTTCCAGGCTCTGGAACGATGCGCCGAAGCGGCCCAATCGGTTTCGGAAGGCGCGCCGCGCGGAACACTGCGCGTCGCCGCGTTCTCGACCGCGATCAGAGGGCTGCTCGCGCCCGCCGTGGCGCGCCTGTCGACGCGGTGCCCGGATCTGCGCGTGCTCATCACCGAACAGGATCCGGACCGGGCCGTGCACAGCGTCGACACGGGTACCGCGGACCTGGCGCTCGTCCACGACGCCGACGGACTGCCCGCGCCGTTGCCGCCGTCGTTGACCCAGCGTCACATGCACACCGATATCGGCGACGTCGTCATGGAACGCGCGCATCCGCTGGCCGAGATCGACCGGCCACTGACCGCGGACGACCTCGCGGGCCACGCCTGGGTGACGAGTCCGCCGGGCACGGTGTGCCACCAGTGGTTCCGCCGATTGTTCGCCGACGCCCGCGCCGAACCCGATGTGCGCCACCTGGTCGACGATTTCGCCACCCAACTGTCGCTGGTCGACTCCGGCGCGGTCATCGCCCTGATCCCGCGCCTGGCACGGCCGCCGCTGGGAGACGGACTCGTCGCCCGTCCGCTGCGACGGCAACCGACCCGCGACGTGCACGCGGCCTGGCGGCACAGCGCCGATGCCAGTCCGGCGATCCGGGCTGTGCTCGCGGAACTGACGCTCGAGCAGGTGCCGCGTGGGCGGGTATCAGGGAGTGGCCGCGGTCCGCTGGTCCAGTAGCAGTCCGAGCAACCCGGACTCGCGACTCTGGGTGTCGAGCATGTCGCGGGCCGCCTGTTTGACGATTCCGCTCGACAGTTGTCGCTCGGCGGCCTGCGCCATCTGGATGCCGCCGTAGTGGTGGCGTTGCATCAGGCGCAGGAACAGGATCTCGGCGTCGGCGCCGCGCGCGGCGGACAGGGCGTCGAGTTCCTCCTGTGTCGCCATCCCCGGCATGGTCGTCGGCGCCGGGGTCTGGGCCGCCGCGCTCGTGGCCGCGCCGCCGTGCGCGTGCCCCGGGTGTGCGGACTTGTCGGGCCCGGTGTCGTCGTGCATCCACGCCATCGGGTGCGGGTTGGTGGTGACGACACGGGCCATGCGCAGCCAGCCGAGCATCATGCCCAGTTCGAGACGCTGGGTGTCGGCCAATTGCTGGGCCAGCGCCCTGACCGTCGGGTCCGCCGCGCGGTCCAGGCGCTGGGTCATCGACAGCGCCTGATTGTGGTGGGCCACCATGTCCTGGGTGAAGCCGATCTCGGTATCGCTCATCACCGGTGGTGCGGCGGTGTCGTCGGACAGCACGAGCGGTCCCAGCGCCGCGCCCACGACCAGCAGCAACACCGCGAAACTGGTGAGCGCGGCGCCTTTGACCCAGTCGGCTCGGGTCATGAGCCGACGGTGGATTTCTGGTCGGCGGGCGGCGTGTAGACCGAGGGCGACAATTGCAGGGTGAGGAATCCGTTGTCGGCGCACGTCGTCCACAACTGGTTGCCACGCCATTCGGGCGGCGAGAAGCACCAGTCGGTGGACAGATCCCCGAACGCGACCATGCCGGACCGGCTGCCGATCGCCTGCGACAGGTCGAACTGCCCCTGCAGGATCGTCTGGATCACCGTCGGCGCGGCCAGGACCGGCGGTCCGATGATCGAGGCGAGCGCATGCGGCGAATTGGTGAGTTCGGTGTTGTCGCCGGTGCGTGCGGGCGGGTTGTAGTAGGCGATCTCGCGCACCGAGCGCGGATCGCGGACGTCGAACACGCGAATTCCCGACGACAGCCATCCGCAGGCGAGCGCGGTGGGATTCGCGGGCCGGTCGGCGGCGCAGTAGTGCGCGTCGTAGGCGAACAGCGAACCGCCCGCCGCCGAGGCCATGGCCACGTCCTGGTTGTCCGGCAGATCGATTTCCAGCTTGATGGAATTCACCAGTTGCGGACGGCTGCCGTCGCGCGCGTCGAAGATCTTGACGCCGCCGGATCCGGCCTCCTGCACGGAGAACACGTAGGGCGTGCCGTCGTAGGTGACGGGAACATGGTGCTGTGTCGCCCAGCCGTCGGTCCACGTGGTGTGCGAGAGTTCGCGGACCTGGGGGTCGCGGTCGCGCCGCTGCACGGCCGAGACATCGAGGACCATCATGCCGCCGAAGTTGTTGGCCAGGTACAGGGTGTTGCCGTCGGCGCTGAATCCGAGACCGTGCATCGACAGTCCGGGCAGGCTCTGCCAGATGACCCGGGGCGCGGCGGGGTCGCTGAGATCGACGGCGCTGACGAGCCCGGGGGCGACGCCCGAGGCCCAATAGGTCTTGCCGTCGGGGGAGAAGCCGCCTTCGTGCGCCGTAATGGGCAGTGGCATACCGAGATCGGTGCCCGGGCCGGGATTGAGCAGACGCGGGTGCGCGCAGTCGGAGATGTCGTAGACCGAGAGCAGTCCCGCGCCGGTGAGCACGGGAGCCCCGGTGCCGACGAGAAGTTTGCGTTCGTGGTTGACCTTCAGGCTTTCCCAGGTGCCCGCGAGCATGGCGGGTTCGGTCAACGTGGCGGTGAGGACGGGCGTCGACGGATTCGAGACGTCGAGTACCTGCACGCCCTGCTCGCGGCCGAGCAGATTACCGGGGAAGAAGGTGCCGACATAGGCGCAATGGTCGAAGGTGGTCGAGGTGATACCGCCGCCGACACCCGGGTAGCCGCCGAGTCTGGTGATATTGCAGCTGTAGCCCGCGGCACTGCGCTTGCTGTCCCGGTCGGCGGCGGGAACATCGCCCTGCAAGCCGGTCTCGGGACCGGAGGCGGGGTCCGAACCCGCCCCGCACGCGGCGCGGCCCACGGCGACGGTGCTGAGACCACCGATCTCGGTGACTCGGCCCGGTGAACCGGATTCCGGTTGCGCGGAGAGGATTCCGGTCGGAAGCAGCAACGCGGCGGCTGCCGCGATCACCGAAATCCGTCGAGCACGGAGCCAATGCTGTGATCTCATAGTGTCCCTCGGCGGTGAGGGCGCCTTTCGTCCGGATGGCACGCGGTGCGGCCGCGATGTCCCCGATTCCCTGATGTGGGCCGGAGACGCCGTGGTGCGGAGTCTGTCGAGGGTGCGACAGCGATCCACTAACCGGACTTAACTATCCGGTAGGAGTGTCGGTAAGTGTGCTACCGGTTACGTTCGGAGTCAATGATGTTACGGATCACATCACGAATCCCGGCCTCCGCGCGGCGGGCACCGAGGTTCGAGCGAATCGATCCGGTGCGGTACGTTGGCGCGATGACATCGGCAGGCCGTGCCAACAGGGGGCCGAAGGCCGCGGCGAGCAATCGCGCGGCACTCATTCGGGCGGCACGAGAAATATTCGCGGAGAACGGCTTCGAGGCGGCGCTCAGCTCGATCGCGCGGGCGGCGGGCGTCGGTCAGGGCGTGCTGTATCGGCACTTTCCGACGCGGGAGAGTTTGGCGCTCGCGGTTTTCGAGGAGAACATCCTCGAAGTAGAGGAACTGGCCGCCGATCCCGACAGCACCGTCGACGACGTGCTGGCGGTCATCGTCGATCAGCTCACCCTGTCGGCCGCGTTCATCTCGATGTTCGATCCGACGGGAACCGACGATCCGCGATTGCTCGAAGTCTCGGGCAGGTTGATCGAACTGGTCGCGCACAAATTGGCCGATCCGGCGCAGCGGGGAACGATCCGCGCGGACGTCACCGCCTCGGAAGTGGTTCTCGCGGTGGCGATGCTGGCGGGGATACTGACGAAGGCCGACGTGCAGGCCAAACGGGAAGTAGCCCGGCAGGCGTGGGGTCTGCTGGAACGCGGACTGACCAGATGAGTCGAGTGTCCGGTCCGGCCTACCCCGCCCGCGAATTCAGGAAATAGGGGTGCGCGGTCGCGCCGTGGCAAGTCCGGGGCGACGGAGCGGGCGGTGGCGGATACCCGGTTCGGGTTTGCCCGGCCGAGCCGGTGCTTCGCGCCTGGTGGCCGGATCCGTCGCCGCGACGGGCCTGGTCTCGGTCCGGGCCCCGGATCGGGAGGTCACCTGGACGGTGCCGTGCCATCCGCAGGGCAGGCCGCAGGTGGGGTGGACCGTGGTCTCGATGCGACCGTTGTCGAAACGACGGGTGGTCGCCGTGGCCTGCGCGTGGTACCCGCAGCTCGGGCACTTCTCGAAATAGTCGAGCACATCGCTGACGCTGATGATGACCGAATCGGCCTCGGTCTCGGGTTTCTGTGGTGCGGCGGCCTGCGGCCACGGGTTGCGCTGGGCGTGCGAGGTCCGCTCCGGCGCCTCCGATCGCGCCGGGAGTGCTGGGAATCTGCTGGTATCTGCTTGGTCGGGCACGATTGCTCGCCTCGTTAGGTGGATGTCGACTGTGAGAGTCCTTACCCCGTTGATGGTAATCAGCTTCTTGAGTGACGTAAACAACATTCTCAAAATTGAATATGCAGCTAGCGGGAACTAGACACGAAGATTCGGGCACGGGGGCGTCGAACAGACACGAACGCGATCCGGATATTGTTTTCCGGTTAGCTGCCCGTTCACGGTCGGTCACCGACGAGAAGCCGTACCGCGACCGTGGGAAACCGCTCGACCGGGGTCTCGGCGGACCGGGTCAGTGGAGTATCGGGGTGAACTGCGGCAGGTCGACGCTGGTCCGGATTCCGGGCGGCGCCGCGCACAGGTACGGCACCGCGTTCACCGCGCGGTTGGCGGTGTAGCCGGGGGAGACGGCGCTCATCATGTCCAGGGAAACGGGAAAGCGCAGGTCGACGTCGAGCGGGGCGTCACCGTCGACGTCGATGTGCCAGCCGGTGGGTCGCACGGACCATTCCGGTTCGAGATCGGTCGTGCAGTACCACATGGCACAGAACTCGATCAGCGGTGTGCCGTCCCGGTGACCGGTGATCGTGATGCGTTGGGCCGCCACACTCCCCGGCGCCAGGGTGCCCGCGGCGATGCGGGTGCGATGCCTGGCGGTCGCCACCTCGCCCGCCACGTCGACGGTGTCGAGCGGCAGATGCAGCGCGTCGGCGAGCAGTCGCAGCGACGGCTCGAAATTCGCCCGCAGATGGTCGAGTCGATGCTGGTCGAACGCCGTGGGCGGTGCGCCGAAACCCATGACGTCGAACAGGATTCCCGGTGAATCGCGACGGGACAGATCGGCGAATTCCCGAATGGTCAGGCGTTCGAGGCGGCGCTGGATCGAGGTGAGCGCGATCGGGACGGCCTCGGTGATGAATCCGGGGCTGCTTCCGGTGCTGTGGATCGAGGAATTGCCGAGCCAGCACGCGGATTCGACCTGCGCGCACAACTCCCGGTCCATGCTGGGCGGATGGTGGAACTCGCCCCGGGTGGTGACGATATTGAAGCCGGAGGTGAGCAATCGGCACACCTGCTCGGCATCGAACGCGCGGGGCATATACAGCACGCAATCGGCGTCCAGGGCGAGGATCTCGTCCATGTCGCCGGTCGCGAGGACGCCGGTCTCACGCTCCAGACCGCACAGGGTGCCCGCGTCGACGCCGACTTTCTTCGCGCCGTGCACATAGACGCCGACCAGGTCCAGATGCGGATGCTCGAGCACCGCGCGTAACGAGCGCGCGCCGATATTGCCGGTGGCCCACTGGATTACGCGGTACGGAGCGGCCGTCGTTCGGGTCATGCCCCGAGTGTAGGGCCATTCTCACGGAGTGAGAATGAAATTCTCCTCAGAGCTTGCCCGCGAAGCCGAGCGCGCAGAAGTTCCAGACCTCGTCCGCGGTAATCGGATTGAGCGTCTCCTCGTCCTCCGCGCCGGTGGATTGGGCGGTGAACATGACGGTCTGCATCACCATGGCGGCCATCCGGCGGGCGTTGACGTTCGAACGCAGCTTGCCGTCGGAATCCGCTTCGGAGAGCAGTTCTGCCAGCAGTGCGAGCAACGGCGCGTGCGCGATCTTGACCTGCGCGGGATGGGTGACCAGCAGCTGCGGCGCGAAATCGGTGAACAGCGGGCGCTGCGCGGTGGGATCGGGGCGACACAGCTCGAACAGCAGGCGGACGGCGATCTCGAGGCGGTCATAGGGGTCGTTCTGGCCCGTGGCGGCAGCGCGGATCTGCTCGGCGGCGCGGCTCAGCGCGTCTTCGAACAGCGCGAGCAGAAGTTCGTGTTTACCGTCGAATTGCAGGTAGAAGCTGCGCAGCGACTGCTTGGAGCGGTCGACGACCTCTTGGACGGTGAAATCCGTCGTGCCCTTCTCGGTGATGATCGCCTGCGCCGCGTCGAGGAAGCGCTGTACGCGCTGTTCGGCACGGAGTTTCGCGGTCCGGATGGACCGCTCGACGGCGCGCTGCTTCCACGCCGGCTCTTCACTGGCGCTGGTCACCGGGCTACCGACCCGCTGTCATGCTGAGAGAACATGATTGCACTGTACCGGAGAACGTGCCAAGATTGTTGCGCTCATTGCAGGCGTTTCGAGGTTTTTGAGATTTAGCCTTACAAAATCGAGAATTGTGTTCTCTTCTCGCTCGTCACGAGGGCCGGAAACGGAGCAAGCCCTCTTGCGCGAACGACGCGACCAGGATGCCGTCCTCGGTCAGGATGTCGCCCCGGCCGAAGCAGCGGCCGTGCGCGACCAGCGGGCTGTGGTGCCGCAGGAGCAGCCAATCGTCGACGCGTACCTCGCGGTGGAACCACACCGAATGCGTGATGGTCGCCGAGGTGAAGTCGGTGCCGTTCCCCGCCTGACCGATTCCGTCGAGCGGGCGCAGAGCCGTGCCGATCGGACTGAGGTCGGTCGCATAGGCCAGGATCGCCGGATTCAGATCGTCCTCGACGCCCGGTGTCCGCATCCAGAGTTCGTAATCGGGCGGGCCGACCTCGGGGGAATCGAGATCGCTCGTCGCCCGCGTCTCCCACGGCATGAGCGCGATATCGCGACGGTGCTCGGGGCCGGGCAGGGCGGGGATGCCGTCGACGGTCTGATGTTCGCGACCCTCTTCGCCGACATGCATCGACACCATGGCGGTGGCGATGACGTCGCGTTTCTGTCGCGCGGTGATCGTCAGCGAGGCGTATGTCCTGCCCTCCTGCTGGCGCTGCACGATGTAGTAGACGGGGGAGTCGCTCTTGCCCTCGTTGGCGAACAGCACGTGCAGGGATTTCACGACCTTCGACGGGCACGCGCGGGTCGCGGCACGGACGAACTGTCCGAGCAACTGTCCGCCGAACAGTCGGTGATGCTCGATCTGCTGACAGGGCGCCTCGAAGACGGTCAGGGTGCTGCGCCGGGCCGGGGGCGGGTCCGGCCGACCGCCGTCCTGCGCCGACGGGGTCGTCGGTCGGAGACGGAGATCGAAGCAGGTCAGCAGGTCGCTCCACATATCGGGCATGACTCAGTGTAGGACAGCCTTGCCTATCCGAGAACTGAGTTCTTCCAGTGGGGGCAGTCGCCTATCACGCGCGTCCCGGTAGAACATGTGGTTCAGGAGCGAGAACGCGGTAACCGCTACACCGGATCGAAGGACGAGATCCGCCAGTCGTCGTCGACCTTGGTCAGCGATACCCGCACACTGCTCGCGGCCATGGCCGGATCGGGTTTGTCCGCACTCGTGGTCGTCTGATTGATGAAGACCAGCACCACCGCCGAGTCCGGCTTCAGGTCCGAGACCGCGGCGCGCACCACGGCGGCGGTGGTCTCGACCGCTTTCTGTTTCGCCGCGGGCGCGACGATCTGCTGGGTGAACTGCGAATAGTAGGTCAGGAAGTCGCCGGTGAGATGGCCCTTCGCCGACGCGAAATCGCGGTCGAGGGTGTTCGGCCCGTACGACAACAGGGCGACGGTGCCTTCGGAGGCGGCGGCGACGGCCGATCGCGCGGCGTCCTCGCCGGTCTCGCGGTCCGGCTGGTACTGCCGTACCGCCAGGGTGGTCGCGGTGGCCACCGAAACGAGGACCGCGAGCGCGAGCAGGACCATCCAGGGCTCGGCGCGGAGCCGGCCGACTATACGTGCGATCACGGTACGAACTCGACTTTCGACATCTTGATCTGACCGTCCACTCGCGTCACTGTGACGCTGAGTCGCCATGCGCGAGGCTCCTGCTCGGCGCCCGCGGAATTGGTCACCCGCGAGGTCGCCGCGACCAGTACCACTGCGGTGTCGTCGGTCATGGACTCGACCGCGACACCGTTGACCGTCCCCTCGGTAGCCACCTGTGACTGTCGGATGACATTGGTGAAATCGTCTGCGCGACTGCTGAAGTCCTCACGGAAGGAACCGGTGGAATTATCGAGCACGCGCTGCACGTCCTCGGCGGCACGATTGAAATCCAGAGTGGTCAGTGCGACGACACCCTGACGTGCCGCCGCGCTGAATTCCGCGGTCCGGCGATGTTCCTCGGACGCCGTGTGGTGATTCCACACGAAGAATCCGCTGGCGGCGAGGGCGACGACGACGAGTGCCACGGCCGCCGTCACCACGGCGATGCGGCGGCGGAATGTCGTGTCTCGGCTATCGGTCGGCAACGGTGCCGCGGTGGCGGTCTCCGGGTCGGCGAGCGCGATGTCGTCGGACGGGACGGCGGTCGTCTTCTCGAGCGTGATGCCGACCGAATCCGTCCCGGCGGCAGTCTCGGTGGTCGCGGTGGGGATATCCGACCGTGCGGCGGTGTCGGCGTCTTCCGTGCCGGTCTCGGAGTCGGTGACCGCGTCGCCGGGAGGCGTGTCCGACGAGAGTTCGCTCGCCGCTTCGGATTCGAGGCTCGCGATTTCGGCGCTGTCGGCTCGATCCGTCGGCGCCGGTTCGGCGACGTCGTCCGTCGTCGTCGCTTCCGCCGCGACGGACTTCGTTCGACCGTTCCCGGTATCCGCTTCGCGTCGGCCCTTCGGCGCGGAGGTGACGCTCGCCGCGTGTCGACGTAATCGCGCGGCGTGGGCTCGAGCGCGGGCCGCCTCGGCGGCGGCTTCGGCCGCCTCGGCTTCTGCCTCGGCCTCTTCCAGTGCCAGAAGCAGTGTGCGCGAATCGGCTTCGGCGGTCGCCGTGGTCTCGTCGGATTCGGCGCCACGCACGCCGGGTGGGTCGAGAGCATGGTCGGTGAGTGGTTGCATCGTCGGTCCCTCGACATCGTGACGGATCGCGAATTCCCGGGCTGCGGGCGTGCGCCCGTGCGGGCTACCGATCGGTCCGTCGTGTCAACTTTGACGAGAATGACGTTACCACTCCGTTGTGAATCAGGTCATAAATTTCCATACGGAACTCTGGTGATTTGTATTCTGACATGCGGAAATGTCATTCCTCATTTTCGCGAACATCATTCCGGTCAAAGGTCCTGACGGCGGTCGCGGTCGCTCGAGCTGTCACCGCGCGTCGGTGTTCGCCGCGTCCAAGCGGTAGGTCGCGTGCCCGCCGACGACGGTCAGCGCGACCATGTCCGAGGCGAGTTCGGCCAGCGCCTGCTCGGGCGCCGCCGTGAGCACACACAGATCACCCGGCTGCCCCACGTCCACGCGCCGCGCCAGGTCCGGGCGCTGCGCGGATCCGCAGAAGAGTGCCAGCGCCCGCTCGGCCGAAATCCGTTCGGAGGGACCGAGAATCTCGCCGTCGACGGTCCTGCGGTGCACGGCGGCGCGCATGGCGGCCCACGGATCGCCGTCCCCGAACGGCATATCGGTGGACAGCGCCAGCCGGACGCCCCGGTCGAGCAACGAGGCGACCCGCCACAGCATCGGATGGTCCCGCACGGGAATGTCGCGCAGATAGGCGTCGCCGCGCTCGGCCACGAAATTCGGCTGGGTCACCACCGTCACACCCAGTGCGGCGAGCACGTCGAGGTAGTCGTCGTGGATCAGCGCGCCGTGTTCGATGCGGTCACGCGGGTCGTGGCCCGCCGCCTGCAGCGCCGCGACGGTCACCGCCAGTTGGCTTTCGGTCACGCAGTGCACGGCGATACCGCGATCGGCGCGATGACAGCGCGCGGCCCGGTCGGTGAGATCGTCGAGATCGAGGGTCTCGTCGTCGAGGATGATCTTGACCGGACCGATCGTCACCCCGGGCACGGCGGTGACGCCAAGCGCCGCCAGGCTGTGCGGTCGTTGCGGCAGTTCGCCGCTGTGATGCGCGGCGGCGAGCGCGTCGATATCGGCTCGGCTCTGACCGGGAGTCGCGTCGGTGACGCCGGTGACGCCCCACGTCGACAGAGTCGCGCCGAGCCGGTTCAGACGATGTTCGACCGGGGGCAGGGTGTGCCCGGGGTCGGTGTCGACGCGGAACAGCCTGCCGTCCGGATGGTCCGGCATCCCGAGCGCGGCAAGACCGGGGGAGTTCACGATCCACAACGCGCCGCTGCGGTGCTGGACCCGTATCGGCCTGCGGGATTCGATCGCGTCCAGGTCGCGGCGGTCGATATCGCCCGCGACGGATTCGTGGTAGCCCACGGCCCGGATCCACCCGTCGACATCGGCGGTGGCGGTGCGCAGCGCCACGGCGAAAGTCTCGGGATCGGTCGTCCACGGCGGCCCGACCCGCGCCGAGGTCTGCGCCGCCGCGGTCGAGCGGAGATGGACGTGATGGTCGTGCAGACCGGGCACGATCGCGCCGCCCGCCGCGTCGAAAACCTCTTCGCCGCGCGCCGCCTGCAACCGTTCGGCCATCGCGACGATCCGCGCGCCGACCCGCAGATCGACGCGCCTGCCGTCGAGAAGGGTGGCGCGCTGGATCAGCACGCCGCGAGCCTGTCTGCGACCAGCCGTCGCACGGTGTCGGTATCCGCGCCGACGGCGCCCGCGCGCGGTCCGATATCGGTCGGGCGGGCCGGTGCGAGTGCGGGGAACGTCGAATCGCGCGGTGCGCGCGGCAGTGCCGCGTAGGTCGCGGCGACGGCGGCCATGGACAGTTCGACGAGTTCGCCGCCGCCGCGTCCGAGCGCGTCGAGTACCGCCGCGGCGGCCTCGAGTCCGGTGAGCGGATCGGCGATGGCGTCGCCGCAGAAAACGGGCCGCCGCGGCGCACCGCCGACCAACCCGCCCGACACCGCGGCGTCGTCCCCGAAAGCCACGTGATCGGCCGCGGGGCCTTCCGTCCCGTGACCGGTGATCCGGAGCCAGACCCGGCCGGGGCGCGCGGGGATGTCGTGCGGTCCGAGGCCGCGCCGTTCGAGCGCGGCGGGCCGCGAACCCTCGAGCACGATGTCGGCGACCGCGAGCAGATCGCGCAGCGAATCGGCGTCGGTGTCCAGATCGGCTGCCCAGCAGAGTTTTCCGCCGTTCATCCAGTCGAAGAAGGCCGGGTCGCCGCCACGGGTGCCGTCGGGGCGGCGCGGACTCTCGACCTTGACCACCGTCGCGCCCGCCTCGGCGAGCAGTCGGGCGCACAGCGGTCCGGCCCACATCGACGTCAGATCGACCACGAGGCGTCCGACGACACCGCGCGCGGGTCCGCGCGGGCCCACGCGCCGGATACGCGGTGCCGCCGGGGCGGTTTCACCGAGTGTCGCGGCGGGCAGGCCGAGGAGTCGGGCGCGCTCGGTGATCTCCTCGGCCGGACGTCGCGCCGCCCACTCCCGGATCGCGGGCCACGGATCGGATTCGACGGCGTCGGATTCCAGCAGCGCGGGCACGGTCTCCACATCGGCCGTCCGCGAGAGGGTCAGCGCGCACCACCCGTCCAGTGCGGCCGACAGCGTCGTCGCCCCGCCCGCGGACATATCGCCCCGGCGTCGCAGCCCGAGCAGGGCAGCGCGGCCCGCCAGGAGATTCGGTACATCGATCGC
This sequence comes from Nocardia noduli, assembly GCF_019038455.1. Lineage (NCBI taxonomy): Bacteria > Bacillati > Actinomycetota > Actinomycetes > Mycobacteriales > Nocardiaceae > Nocardia > Nocardia noduli. The sequence continues at coordinate 124,833 of NZ_JAFMPL010000002.1, read as the reverse complement.
GACACCGGTCGTCGCGGTGATCCGCCGTCCGACCTCCAGCGCCCGCACAAGTACCGGGGCGCGTGAGAACTCCGGTGTGCCTTCGGCTGTCCCCGTCAACCACGCGAGCCCGCTGCTCGCCCACAGTGCGGCGGCCTCCACCGGGTCGACGGTGTCGTCACTCGGGGGGCAGGGCGCGTCGGTGATCTCGTCGTTCGGCTCGGAGTCGCCGCGGGGTGCCCTCGGCTCCGCACCGCCGGGGGCACGCCCCCGGGTCGGTCCGCCGGTCCCGCCCATCGGATCAGTCGCCGATCTCATCGATCAGACCCCACTCGAGTGCCGTCGTCGCCGTGATCGTGTGGCCGGTGAGCACCAGGTACGCCGTGCGCCAGCGCCCGATTCTGCGGGTGACGCTCACCGTGCCGCCCGCGCCGGGGATCAGGCCGAGTTCGAGTTCGGGGAGGCCGAAGATCGTGTCGGGGTGGGCGCGCACGGTGCCGAAGAACGAGGCCATCTCCAGTCCGCTGCCGAGGACGCGGCCGTGCACGAAGGCCCGGCACTCGCGCCCGAGCCTGCGGGTCAGTTCGTCGATCGCCTGCGCCGGGCTGTGCCTGGTGCGCGCGACGTGGGAAGCCGCCGGGTCGACGAAGGTGCCGAATTCCGCGAGATCGCCGCCGCTACAGAACGACGGTCCCGCGCCGCGCAGGTGCACCGCGCGCACGGATGGGTCCAGCCTGGCCACCGTCAGCGCGTCGAGCAGACCGGCCCTGGTGCGATTGTCGAAGGCGTTGTGCCGGTGCGGACGGTTGAACGAGACCTCGAGGGTGTCGCCGTCGCGTGCGCACAGCACCGCCTCGGTGGTTTCCTCGGCGATGAGTTTCGGCCCGCGTTCGTCGAGCCAGCGCCGGAATTCGGGTCCGGCCTGCAATGTCGAGTAGGCCAGCGATTCCAGGGCGAGCCCCGGCCACAGTTCGGTGCAGGCCGCGGTGGCGCGCAGGACGTCGTCACAGATCGTCGCGGCCAGCGGCGACCGCGCGCACCGGGTCTCGATCTCCTCGAGCGTCTTGTCGACGGAGTCGACGGTGACCAGGCGCGGATCGCTCGATTCGTTCTCGGTGAGCGTGAACGTTGCGTGCTGGAGCCATGACTGCGGGTCGGCGGGATCGACGCCGACGGCGATCACCGGGCCGGACGGCATCGCCTCGGTGATATCGGGCGCGGTGCTCGGTTCTATCACCCGGATCACGGTATTTTCCGGCCTTTCCTGGTGCGGTCGTGGTGCTGATCATGATGCCACCTCCGCCCTTTGCGCTGGTCCGATGCCGGGCTCCCGCACTTTTCGGCCTACGGGTTACGCTCGTTTGCATATGTTATTCTCCGAACAGGAGAATGCCACTATCACGCGGATCGACCGGCGGTCCGCGCCGAATGCCGACAGCGGTATGCCGAGGCGATGTCGATCGGTGGCGCACTGAGAGGCGACTGCATGAGCATTTCGTTGTTGCTGGACATGGCGGCGTCGAGCGCCCCGGACCGCGTCGCGGTCGTCTCCGACGAATTGCGGTGGACCGCGGGGCATTTGAACACGCTGACCGAAGGCGGCGCCGGGGTCATCCAGGGATCGGGCGCGCGCACCGTCGCCTACGTCGGCACCGGCGGCGCGATGCTGCCGCTGCTGATCTTCTCGTCGGCGCGCGCCGGTGTCTCGTTCGCGCCGCTGAACTACCGGCTCAGCGGGGTGAAACTGCGCGAGCTGATCGATCGGCTCGAGGATCCGCTGCTGATCTGCGACAGCGATTACGTCGACAGCGTCGGCGGCTACGAGGGCCGTCTGCTGCGTTCGGAGGATTTCCTCGACGCCGCGGCCTCGGCCGATCCGGTATCGGAGATGCCCGAGCCCGACGACGTCGCCGTGGTGCTGTTCACCTCGGGTACGACCTCCGCGCCCAAGGCCGTGGAACTGTCGCACAACAACCTGGTCAGCTACATCACCGGCACGGTCGATTTCGCCGCGGCGGACCCCGACGACGTGGCGCTGATCTGTGTGCCGCCGTATCACGTCGCCGGTGTGAGCGCCGCGCTGTCGAATCTGTACGCGGGCCGCAAGATGGTCTACCTGCGCAGTTTCGATCCGGCCGAGTGGGTGCGGCTGATCAACAACGAACGCGTCACCACCGCGACGGTCGTGCCGACCATGCTCGATCGCGTCATCACCGAGATCAAGCGCGCCGGCACCACCCTGCCGACGCTGCGCAACCTGGCCTACGGCGGATCCAAGGTGCCGCTGCCGCTGGTGCGCACGGCGCTGGAACTGCTGCCCGAGGTCGGCTTCGTCAACGCCTACGGACTGACCGAGACCAGTTCCACCATCGCGGTATTGGGCCCGGACGACCACCGCGCGGCGCGCGCGTCCGACGATCCGGCCGTGGTGCGCAGACTCGGTTCGGTCGGACGCCCGGTCCCGGGCATCGAGGTCGAGATCCGCGACGAACTCGGCGCGGTGCTCGGCCCGGACGAACCCGGTGAACTGTTCGTGCGCGGTGAGCAGGTGTCGGGCAAGTACACCGGTATCGGTTCGGTGCTCGACGAGAACGGGTGGTTCCCGACCAAGGATGTCGCGGTGCTCGACGCCGAGGGCTACCTGTTCATCGGCGGCCGTTCCGACGACACGATCATTCGCGGCGGCGAGAACATCGCGCCCGCCGAGATCGAGGACGTGCTCGTGGAGCATCCCGGTGTGCGCGAGGTGGCGGTCGTCGGCGTCGAGGACGCCGAATGGGGGCAGATCATCGTCGCCGTCGTGGTGCCCGAGGAGGGCGCGGATCCGGATCCGGAGGAACTGCGCACCTACGTGCGTGGCACACTGCGTGGTTCACGCACCCCGGATCGGGTGGTGTTCAGGGACGGCCTGCCCGCGACGCCGACCGGCAAGGTGCTGCGGCGTGAACTCATCGATGAACTCACCCTCGACGCCGCTGTCGGCGGCGCGGGTCAGTAGTACCGGTCAGGAAGGATGATCATGATCAAGAACGGTTCTCGGCTACGCAGCCAGGTCTGCGATACCGAGGTCATCGTCGTGAAGTCGTCGGACAGCCTCGACGATCTGCGCGCGGGCGGCGTCGCCATGGTGGCGATCGACGGCGAGAAGGCCGCGGACGCGGCGCTCGACGCCGAATTCGCCGACGGCACGGTGATGGGCAAGCGCTACGTCGACGAGAGCGGTGCGGAGGTGCTCGTCACCAAGGCGGGCGCGGGCAGTCTGAGCGTCGGCGCGACCAAGCTGGCGCTCAAAGAGGCCAAGCCGCTGCCCGCCAGCGACTGATTCCCGGATACGACGATGGCACCGCCCCGGTGACGGGTGCGGTGCCATCGTCGTTTCGGGCTACCCCCTCGCGGTGGTCACCATCTCCTCGATATCGATGAACTTCACGCGCGGGCGGGTCACCTCGGCGCCACGCTTGCGTTCGGCGGCGTCGATGGCCCGCCAGCCCTTCCAGTCGACCGCGTCGACACCGCGTTCGGCCAGCAGTCCGCGCAGTGCCGCGCGGTCGCCGACCTCACGGTGCAGCGCGCCCCGGTCGAAATCGGCGATGAGCTGGGCGACGGTTTCCTCCGCGCAGCCGCGATTGGTCCCGATGACCCCGCGCGGCCCGCGCTTGATCCAGCCGGTGACGTACACGCCGGGGACCGGAGCGCCGTCCGCGCCGATCACCTTGCCGTTCTCGTGCGGCACCGTCCCGGTCGCCTCGTCGTAGGGCAGACCCGTCACCGCCGAGCCGCGGTAACCGATCGACCGCAGCACCAGCGAGGTCTCGATGACGGTCGATTCGTCGGTTCCGGTGCGCGCGACGCGCAAACCCGTCACCCCGTCCTCGCCGACGAATTCGGTCGGCGAGCTGTCGAACCGGAAGACGATGCGCTTGTTGCCCGGTGTCGGGGTGCGCTCGGCGAACTCGCGCGCGATATCGAGTTTGAGCCTGGTCTCCACGTCGTCGTCGGGCCTGCTCTCGGTGTCGCCGCCGTCGATGACGACGTCGATCCCGGGCAGATGTCCGAGCGCGTGGAACTCGCCGAGGGAGAACGCGCCGTCGCGCGGTCCGCGACGGCCCAGGATGACCACTTCCTCGATCTCGCTGCCCGCGAGGGCCGCGAGCGCGTGCTCGGCGATATCGGTGCCGGTGAGCGCGTCGGTGTCGAGCAGCAGCATCCTGGCGACGTCGAGGGCGACATTGCCGTTGCCGATGATGACCGCGCGCCGCCCGGACAGCTCGAATTCCCGTGCCGCGTGGTCGGGATGACCGTTGTACCAGCCGACGAAATCGGCGGCGGCGTGGTGGCCCGCGAGCCGGTCTCCCGGGATGCCCAGGTCCCGGCTGGAGGACGCGCCTACCGCGTAGATCACCGCGTGGTGGTTGGCGAGCAGATCCGCGTGCGTGATCGCCTGCCCGATCTCGACATTGAGATAGCAGCCGAACCGGGCGTTGCCGAAGGCGCCCTCGAAGATCTTGACCACCGATTTGGTGCGCTGGTGATCGGGCGCCACGCCGGCCCGGATCAGCCCGAACGGCGTCGGAAGCCGTTCGAACAGTTCGACTTCCACGCCGTCGACGCCGAGCAGTTCGGCGGCCGCGTAGCAGGCGGCGGGGCCCGCGCCGACGATCGCGACGCGCAGCGCGCCCCGGTCGACGGCGGGCGGACGGGTCATCGGCATGATCATCGCCGGTTCGAGCGGGTTGTGCCGGAAGTATTCCGCGTTGATGTCGAGGAACCGCTCCATGCCCTCGGGGAGGTCGAATTCGGAGTAGACCGCGTCGACCGGGCACTCGTCGGCGCACGCGCCGCAGTCGATGCAGGTCTCCGGATCGATGAACAGCATCTGGGTGCCCGGCGACCCGTCGGTGGCGCTCGGCCGGATGCAGTCGACCGGGCATGCCGACACGCAGCTGGCGTCCTTGCAGCAGTTCTGTGTGATGACGTAGGTCATCGGTCGGCCTCCTTCGAAGGTGACGGATCGGGGTCCGTGTGGCGGGCGCTGGTGCGCCGACGGATCACGAACGGAACCGCACTAGTGCTTCCTGGGCGAAGGAGGCCACGAGGGTGCCGTCCTCGGTGAGCGCGTCACCGCGGCCGAATGCCCTGCCGTTGGCCAGGATCGGGCTGTGCTGGCGCATCAGCAGCCAGTCGTCGGTGCGCAGCGGGCGGTGGAACCACAGCGTGTGCGAGGTGACCGCGGACAGGAACTGGGTGCCGTTGCCGACGTGGCTGATGCCATCGACGGGGCGCAGCGCGGTGCCGATCAGGGTGAGGTCGGTGGCGTAGGCGGCCAGGGCGGGGGCCAGGGTGGGGTCGACCTCCGGCGTGCGCATCCAGAACTGGAATTCGGCGGGGCCGGTGGCGGTGCTGTCGAGATCGGCGTCGGCGCGGACCTCCCACGGGATGAGGCCGAATTCGCGAGGCGTGCTCTGCTCGGCCGCGCCGCCGACCGCGTCGACGGTCTGGCGGTCGATCCCTTCCTCCGGGGCGTGGATCGAGGCGACGGCCGAGGCGACGACCTCGGTGCCCTGGGTGGCGTTGATGGCGAGGGTGCCGAAGGAGCGGCCCTCGTGCCTGCGGATCACCTCGTAGCGCACCGGCTGATCGGCGCGGCCCTCACGCGGGAACACGGTGTGCAGCGATTTGACCGTCTTGTCGGGGCTGGCCAGACGCGCGGCGCTCAGCAGCTGCGCCAGGATCTGACCGCCGAAAATACGGTGGTACTCGAGTTGCTGGTTGGGGCCCTCGTAGTACAGGGCGCCGGTGGCTCCGGCCGAGGTCGCGTCGTCGTCGACGGCGATTTCCTTCAGATCCAGGCACGCGAGAAGGTCGCTCCACATATCGGACATGCGAATAGTGTAAGTGATACTCTCTCTGACTGAGAGGGGCATTCTCCGTGACGGTAGCGGACCGGTGACAACGCACCCGGGTTACGGTCCGCGGGGGCTCACGCGCCGAGAGCGAGGCTGGATCGTGCAACTGACCTTCGACGAGACCGTGGAGGCGTTCCGCGCGGAATTCGTCGCCTTCCTCGACGAGCATCTGCCCGACGAATCGGAAGCGACCGAACGGGCCCGCTCGACCTCCCACATCCCCGAATGGGCGCGGCGCTGGCAGCGCCTGCAATTCGACAACGGCTGGCTGGCGCCGGGCTACCCGCCGGAATTCGGGGGTCGCGACGCCGGGGTCATCGAGCAGTACGTGCACCGCGAGGAATTGGCGCGTCGCGGCATCCACGAGAATTTCAACCCGCAGGGACTCGGCATCATCGCCGCCTCGCTGATCACCTTCGGTTCCGCCGAACAGCAACGGCGCTGGGCGATTCCGATCCTGCGCGGCGATATGACCGCCTCGCTCGGCATGAGCGAACCCGGCGCGGGTTCGGATCTGGCCGGTCTGCGCACCCGCGCCGTACTCGACGGCGACCGGTTCGTCGTCAACGGCCAGAAGGTGTGGACCTCGGGAGCCCACGACGCCGACGTCCTGCTGACCTTCGTGCGCACCGACCCCGACGCCGTCAAACACCGTGGCATCTCGGCCCTGCTCATCCCCACCGATTCGCCAGGGGTGCACCGGCGACCCTTCGCCTCGGTCTGCGACCGCGACGACCTCGACTTCAACGAGGTCTTCTTCGCCGATGTCGAGGTGCCCGCCGAGAACCTGGTCGGCGAGTTGCACAAGGGGTGGGCGGTGGCGACCGGATCACTCGGACACGAACGCACGCTGCTGTGGCTGGCCTTCGCCGACCGGCTCGGCAATCTGGTGGACGAATTCGAGCCCGACGGCCCCGTGCAGGCCGATCAATACGCGACGCTGGTCATGGACAACTACGCGCTGCGCCTGCTCGGCTCCGGCGCGCTGGCCAAGGCCGCGCGCGGCGTGGACGACGTGGCGGGTATGTCGGTGCTGAAACTGCTCGGCTCGGAAGCGGCCCAGCGGGCCACCGAAGCCGCGCTCGACGCCGCGGGGCCGGACGGGCTGGCCCATCCCGGCGTCACCGGCAGGCGCAGCGCCCTGAATCTCGAGGACGTGGCCGCCGGATGGTTCGACCGCTACGTGCGGACCTTCGCCGGAACCATCGCGGGCGGCACCTCGGAGATCCAGCGCAACATCATCGCCGAGCGAGTGCTCGGACTGCCCCGGTAGTCGCCGAATCCGCTAGTGCGCGAGAGAGATGGCGTTGCGCGGACACTGCACTACCGCGTCGCGCACCCGCGGTTCGATATCCGGGGTGAGTTCCTCGCGCAGCAGTTCGAGCCGATCGTCGTCGTCGAGATCGAACACCTCGGGGACGATTCCCGCGCAGATGCCGTTGCTCTCGCACAGCACGGTGTCGACGTGGATCCTCATCGCGATACCTCCGTGGTCTGTGCGACGGCCGAGGGACCGTCGGCACGCGCGGCGGTGTCGGGGGTTTCGATGATGGCGTGCACCGGGCAGTCCAGCAGCGCCCGCATGACCGCGTCGCGGTCCGACGGCGGGATGACGCCGTCGCCGACCAGGACGGCGTAGCCCCAGTCGTCGAGCGAGAAGTACTCCGGCGCGTGTTTGGCGCAGATGCCGAAGCCGTCGCACATGGTGCGGTCGAGTCGGATCTTCATGCGTGGGCCACCGCTTCCACTGCGAAGGGTCGATCGGCGGTGTAGGCGCCGGATCGGCATGTCGGACAACGATTGTCGAGGTGGTCGACGACCTCGACGGGGAAACGGGCGAGCAGGGTCGCCGCGGTGTTGGTCGCGCCGTCGAGAGTGCCGCACGCGCCACGCCCGCGCAGCACCACCGACCAGCGCTCGAGCCGGGCCAGATCCTCGGTGCCCGCGACGCCGTCGCGAAGCGCGCACAGGGCGGCGGCCATGGCGGCGGTGCCGTTGAAGCAGGAACCGCACTGTCCGGCGTTCTCGCGGTCGAAGTAGCTCATCACCGCCGCGGCGACCGCGACGGGGCATTCGGAGGTGATCAGTGAGATCGCCCCGCACCCGAGTCCGCTGCCGAGCGCGCGCAGCGCGGCGTGGTCGAGCGTCGCGCCGAGTACGTCGCGGTCGAGCATGCCCGCGAAGTAGCCGCCCATGAGCGCGCCGCGCACGTCATCGGGCGAAATACCCTCCCAGGACAGCAGATCGGTGAGCGCGACACCGTGGGGGAGTTCGTAGAGCGCGGGCGCGCGTCCGGCGACGGTGAGCGTCGCCAGGAAGGTTCCCGGCGAGGTGGCCGTGCCCTCGGACCGGAACGCCTGCCCGCCGTAGCGTTGGACGAACGGCAGGTTCGACAGTGTCTCGACATTGCTCACCACCGTCGGGACACCGGCGACGCCCTGCTCGAAGGGGCGTGGCGGCTTGTCCTTGGGCAGCGCGGGCCCGCCGTTGATGGCCTGGACGGCCGCGGTCTCCTCACCGGCCACGTACGCGGGTGCGACACTGACGACGCGAACGACGAGATCATCGAACGCGGCCTCGGCGACGGCGGCCTCGATCCGCTCGGCCGCTTCGGGGTCGGAGACGTAGACGAAAGCCCGTCGCGCTCCCACGACCGCCGCGGCCAGGCGCAGTCCGTCCAGGATCAGGTGCGGGCGGTGGCGCAGCAACCATTTGTCCTTGATGGAGGACGGTTCGCCCTCTTCGCCGTTGGCCACCACGACGGTGTCACGGCCGCGCAGACCGGCCTCGCGGACCGTGCGAAGTTTGACGGCGAGCGGGAACCCGGCCCCGCCTCGGCCGAGTAATCCGCTGCCTTCGACCTCGGCGAGCAGATCCGTGGTCGAGGCCAGGGGGCGGTAGCCGCCCTGTTCGCGGTATTCGGCCGCACTCTCGATGCCCGGCGCGGCCCGCAACAGACGCGGGCGGCAGCCGGGGGCCGTGGCAACGGTGAGTGAACCGGATGGTTCGAACGCATCGCGCATGGTCACCTCCTCTGGCTGATTTCCTGGTTAAGCTGGCCGACATGAGGACGGCGGTGCTGCGTATCAATATCGACCCGGCCGGTGAGCTCACCGATGAGCAACTGGCGCAAGGGGTCTCGGCGTTGCGTGCGGGGGTCGTGGCATGGGACGGCGAGGTGCTGGGCGGTGACCTGTCCGCCGCGCCGACGAATCGGCGCGAAGTGCAGTTGCTCGTCGCCACCGACGACGCCGACGGCGCACATCGGGCCGCGCTCGAACTCTGCGCGCGGGCCTTCGGCACCGAACCAGCCGCCGGTGTGGTGACCTTCATCAGCCGCGGCACCGACGACGACGCCCGCGGCGTCCTCGCCGGATTCGGGCTGACCGCCGAGGTCGTGCGGACCCAGGACGCCGACGGGTTCGACGTCGTCTCGGTGATCGTGGCGAAGGAAGATCTCGAGCGGGTGCCGGAGAGTCGCCTGCACACCGCGCTCGAGGCCTCGCTCAACTGCGAGGTCACCGTTCTCGCGAAGTGAATCGCGCGCGGCCATCAGCTGCTCAGGAATCGCAGGATGGCGGGCGCGGCGAGTACCCAGGTGTCGAACAGGTTGTAGCGGTTCACTTTTCCGGACGCGCGATCTTCCATCGCGCGTTCCCACGCGTCCTCGGGCCACGGCGGGTCGATCAGGACCGAACCGCGGATCAGGCAGCTCACCTCCAGCGAGGTGCGTTTGGGGTGGTCCAGATCGTTCTCCCCGCCCCGGATGATCATGGTCGGCACGGTGATGCCGTCGAACAGTTCGTCCTCGACGCCGGGAATGGTCTGACCGGGTTTGGGGACGTAGGCGTTGAGCCAGCGCAGTTGCAGTTTCACGAACTCGTCCCGATCCAACGCGAGCAATCGCTCCTTGTTGGCCGGATTCCGTTCGATCAGCTCACGCCATTCGCGCAGCCGCACCAGACTCTCCACACCACCGCCGCGCGCGGCCTGCAAACTCGGCATGATGTAGTACGAGCCGAGATTGAACGACCCGTACACACCGCCGACGATATTCCACAGCACCAGTCTCTCGACCAGTTCCGGATACAGGATCGCGGTGATCATCGAATCCCGCGCACCGCCCGATCCGCCCGCGAGCACGCACGGTCCGGTATCGAGCGCGGTCAGTAGTCCGTGCAGGGTCTGCGCCCGCATATGCGATTCGCTCTGTCCGTAGAACTGAACATCGGAATCACCGCAGTTCGGGCGGTCCCACAACAGCACCCGATAGCCGCCGTCGACCAACGCCCGGGCGAGTGGCCGCAAACCGGGGATATCCATGCCGAACCGCCCACCGGGGGTCAGCACGATCAGTTCGCCCGCCTCGCCCAGTATCTCGTAGGCGACGCGGCCACCGTTGATCTCCACCGAGCCCATCACGGTCTCCTTCGACTGTTACTCATGCCGTCACGACGACGTCGTCACCGACGATCCGCACCGGATAGGTGCGGATACTCCACTCCGGCTTCACCGCCGTCGTTCCGGTAGCGAGTTCGAAACCCCACTGGTGCCACGGACAGAAGATGAATTCCTTGTCCCGCACCATGACCGCGTCACCCGGCACGCTCTCGTCGACGACCGTGCGCCCCCTGGTCCGGCCCGAACACAGCGGACCGCCTTCGTGCGGACAGTAATTCGCGATCGCGTAGTAGGTGCCGCCGACGTTGTAGACGCCGACACCGTGCCGCCCGATCGGCACCACCTTCGACTTCCCGGGCGGGATCTCGTCGACGGTGGCGACGACGTGCTCACGCCCCTGCGCCAACCTGCGCTCACCGGCGGGTCCAGAGGTGTCCGACACTCAGAACACCCGCCTCTGGCCCTGGAGCACGGGCACCGTCTCCGGGAGGTGGTAGGTCTCGATGCCGTTGCGGAACATCACCCGCTCACGCGCGTAAGTAGGTAAATGTTTCGCGAGCCAACTGGGATCGTCGAAGGTCCAGTGCGGGTAGTCGGAGGAGAAGAGCAGGATCTTCTCGCAGTCCATCCACTCGAACGCCCGGGTCAACTCGGTCTTGTCCTCGGGGTAGTCCAGCGGCTGGGTGGTGAACTTGATGTGCTCCTTCACGTATTCCGAAGGCTTGCGGCGGATTCCGGTGAAGGATTTACGCGCCTCGTAGATGGCGTCCATCCGCCACATCAACGGCAGGATCCAGGTGAAGGCGTGTTCGACGAACACGATCCGCAGGGTCGGGAACCGGTCGAAGACGCCGTCGAAGATCAGGCTCATGATCTGATTCGCCGCGAGCAGCGAGTAGGTGACCATGAAATCGTGGTTGTAGCTGGGGAATCCGACCGGGGTCATCGGCATCGTCTCGAACGCGCCCCGCGCCAGATGGCAGCTGACCACCAGGTCGTGCTTGGTCGCCGTCGCCCAGATCGGGTCGTACTTCGGATCACCCCACGCCGGACGGGGTTCGGCCTTGATGAGGATCTGGGACATGTACTCGTGACCCGCCCAGTGCTCGATCTCGCGGACCGCGCCGACCGGATCGTCGATCGCCGCGCAGATCGAACCACGCCACCGGGTGTGCCAATTGTTGTGCGAGTCGAGCCAGTGGTTGGCCAGCCAGTGATTGACCCCGGTCGCCAACGCCTGGGTCGCCTCGGGCAGCCGCGCGGCCTTGACGGTCGGCTCCAGGATCGCGATATCCGAACCCGCGTCCAGGATCAACTGACGAAACGCCAGATCCGGGTCACTGCCCGGGAATTCACCGTTCTCCGGGAACGAGTCCACCCGCATCGCGTACGCGTGGGCGTAGTCGGGCGCGTCGTAGAGGATGGTGTCCCCGACGCGATGACTACGAAAGTACGACGTGCGATACGGCTCGGGAATGTACTCGAGAAGTTCCCCGCGCCGCGGCACGGGATGGACGTCCGAGTCGACGACCCGGACGGCGACCTGCTCGGCGGCCGGTACGCGTGCTTGCTGATGGGCCAAGGTCATGGTCGTCTCCTTGCAAGGGACCGAAAAGCGACTACCGGGTGCCCGACGGAACCGGAATTTCGATTCCGTAGAGTCCGGCCGCGTTGCGCCAACAGAGCTTCTCGCGCTGTTCGGCGGTGAGTGCGGAAGGCAGCGAATCGATGTCGCCGCTGTGCCAGTGTGGATAACTGGACCCGAACATCACCATATCTTCTTTGCCCGTGAATCCGAGCCATTCACCGGCGAATTCGGTATCGCCGGGACCGTCCAGGCTGCCCTGGACGAAGTACACGTGGCCGGGCAGATAATCGCTCGGCATGCGCGGCGCCCACGGTGTCTGCTCGAGATGCGGACGACCGAAGGTGTCCATACGCCAAGTGAACGGGGTCAGCATATCCGCGGCGCCGTCGGCCCACACGAATTTCAACGCCGGGAACCGTTCGAAAACGCCCTCGGCGATCATATTCATCAGGTGGTAGATGTAGTTGAGCGACTGGAAGCCCAGGTACTGCTCGTAGGTGCGCGGATGTCCCGAAGGCGTCGGCGCGAACCCGATGCTCTCACCGGTCTCCACGTGCGCCGCCACCGGAAGTCCGGCCGCGGCCGCGGCTTCCCACAGCGGCCAGAACTGCGGTTTGCCGTAGAGCTCGCGTGATTGCAGCGGGATACCGATCTGGACGACGCCCGGATGGTCACCCCACTTGTGGATTTCGCGCAGCGCGCCCGGGATGTCCTCCGGATTCACGCGGATCGTGCCGCGGAACCGGGAGGAGTATTCGCCCTTGTCGAGCCAGCGGGTCACCATCATCTCGTTGTGCGCGGCCAGGACCGCGGTGGTGAGATGGCGGTCGGGCAGGATGCCGCGGGTCATGGGATGCAGGATCGCGATGTCGACGCCGCGTTCGTCGAACAGTTGCCGTCCGACGAACTCCGGATCGGAGCCAGGGTATTTGCCCCGGCCCTCGGGCTTGGTCCCGGCGGCGTATTCGCCGCCGGGAGCGCCGTACCAGTCCATCTCGGCATCGGGGATGCCACGGCTCCTGTAGGGCTCACGCAGGAAACCGCGCATATCCCTGTTGGAACCGAAGAAGATGTGCACACTGGCATCGATCACGGGGATGCTCGACCCGTCGGCGGTGAACTTCATCGAATCTGCGCGACTTCCGGACGTTCGGTGACCGGTGCGGCCAGACCGTATTTCTCGCAGGCCTCTTGCAGGGTCTCGAGTGTCTCCTCGAGGCCGGGGCCGAGACGTTTGCCCGGGGTGAAGGTGGCGGGGAGTTTACGCATGCCCTGGATGACACCGATGGTGTCGTAGTGCACCGCGCCCTCGGGGTCGCAGCGGAAATCGGGCATGCGGTCCAGTACGGCGGTGAGCATGGATTTGAAGACGGTGCGCGCCACGTTCGAGCCGATGCAGCGGTGGATGCCGAGTCCGAAACTGAAGTGCCGGTTGCCTTTTCGATCGAGGACGATCTCGTTCGGATCCTCGAAGATCGAGGGATCGCGGTTGGCCATCGCCCAGGACAGCCACAGCCGTTCACCCTCTTTGAACCGGGTGTTGTCGATCGTCACGTCTTCGGAGATGGTGCGTCCGTCGCCTGGCGCGGGGGTGTAGAAGCGCAGGAATTCCTCGGTGGCGGGGTCGAGCAGGTGGTCGCGCTCCTCGCTGAGGGTGGTGCGCTGTTCCGGGTTCTCCGAAAGCCATTCCAGGGCGTGGGCGGTGAGTGCGGTGGTGGTGTCGAACCCGCCGCCGATGATCAGGCCGAGCATGCCGAGCAGTTCCAGGTCGGGGGCGGGTTCGCCGTCGATGCGGAGCTGGGCGAGGCCGTTGACCAGGCCGGGGCGTGGGTTCTGCTTGATCTCGTGCATGTTGGTGAGCAGGTCCAGACCCATCGCGCGGTGCATCTCCGCGACGCGGGTGACGTCGGGTGAGTCCTCGGGGGTGTAGACCGCCGCGTGCACGGGCTCGCTGTAGATCGACCACTGCTTCAAGGGGATGCCGAGCATGGCCAGGGTCAGTACGGCCGGGACGATATTGGCGAGGTCGTCGACGAAATCGATACTGCCGGACTCGATCTTCTCGTCCAGGGCGGCGCGCGTGATCTCGTCGATGAACGGTTCCCAGCGCTTGACGGCGGCGGGGGACAGGTAGGGGTTCAGGACCGCCCGGTAGATGCGGTGTTCGGGATCGTCCATCTCGAGGATGCCGCCGCGAACGACCGAGACGCGCTTGGCGTAGGGGATGGAGATGCCCTTGTAGCCGCGGCGTTCGTTGTTCAGGTCGTGGTCATTGGAAACCGCTGGGCAGCGGGCGAGTTCGAAGACCGCGTTGCCGCTGGCGGCGACCCAGTGCCCGCCGTGGGTTTCGGTCCAGGCCACGGGACATTTGGCCTGCATCTCTTCGGTGATCTCTTGGAATTTGTGCCGGTATTCGGCGGTGTGCCGGTCGAAGTGGTACTGGGTGCCCTTACGGCCTTCGTCAGTGGCGACGTCGTCAGTGCTCACGGTGTTGTCTCTCTTTGATCACGGTGTCGGCCGCCCCGCGAATGACAGGTGCTCGCCGCTCGAATCCGGTTGTCCACCTAAAGATATGCGCCGCACCGTCAGACGGTGCGGCGCAATCAGGTCGTTCAGATCTTGAAGTCGTACCACTTCAGGTAGCCGCCGCCGTCGACGCGCAACTGCACGCCGGTGACGTAACGGCCTTCGTCGGAGACCAGGAACAGGATGGCGTTGCTGATGTCCTCGGGCTCGATGTACGGAATCGGCATCGCCTGCTGCACACCGAAGACCGGCTCGGCATCCGCGCGGGTCGGGTGCTCCAGATCCGGGCGGAACGAGCGGTACATCGGCTCGCTCTGCAGCATCGGGGTGTTGCAGTTGGTCGGATGCACGGTGTTGACGCGGATTCCGCGCGGTGCGATATGGGTGGCGAGGTCGTGGACGTAGGACGCCAGCGCGCGCTTGGAGTGCACGTAGGCCGCGCCGCCGAGATCCTTGCCCGGCACGTCCACCTTGGAGGTGTCCATCAGCGCGGCGGTCGAACCGGTCGCGACGATGGCGGCGCCTTCGCTCAGATGGGGGAGCGAGACCTGGATGGCGTTGATGGTGCCGACCAGGTTGGTGTTGATGACGTCGGTCCACGCGTCGATCTGCGGCTCGCCCTTCATACCGGCGATGCCCGCCTGGGCGATGACGATGTCGAGCCTGCCCAGTTCCGCGATACCGGCCTCGAGCGCGGCCTTGAGCTGCGCGGCGTCACGCACATCGGCCTTGGCGGTGAAGCAGCGCTGCCCGGTCTTGGTCACCAGGGCCGCGGTCTCCTCCAGATCCTCGGGCGTCGCCAACGCGTATCCGACGGTGGTCAGGCTCTCGCACAAGTCGATCGCGATGATGTCAGCGCCTTCTTCGGCCAGTCGCACAGCGTGGCTACGACCCTGGCCACGCGCGGCGCCCGTGATGAATGCGACTTTGCCCGCAACACGTCCCACAGTGATCCCTTTCTATCCCCCAACCGATGCGCAAGAATTTTACTTCCGCTATATGAGAACGGTACTCTACCCATAGATTGCCTGCAAGACTCTGGCATCTACCTGGCGAATTGATGCCATTCTCGCTGCGGATACGCGCGCTCCCGTTCACACTCGTTCGAGGCGGTGTCGGTGCATCGCATATTAGTTCCTCTCGCGTACTGAGAATGGTGTTTTCACATGCGAACGATTCCCTCTGAACTGCGGACCCGATACGAGCAGGAGGGCTGGTGGACCTCCGATACGCTCGGTGACCTGCTGAGTCGCAGTCTCGCGCCGGCTCGGGACAGAGATTTCCGCGTGCACTCCGATGTCAGGCCGTGGTCGGGCACGGTCGGCGAGGTCGAGCTGGTCGCGCGCAGGCTGGCCGCGGGCCTGCGCGCGCGGGGCATCGGGCCGGGCGATGTCATCGCCTTCCAGCTACCCAACTGGATGGAAGCGGCGGCCACCTTCTGGGCGTCGGCCTTCCTCGGCGCCGCGATCGTGCCGATCGTGCACTTCTACGGGCGCAAGGAACTCGCGCACATCTTCGAGACCGCCCGGCCGAGCGTCTTCATCACCGCCGAGCGGTTCGGCCGGATGACCTACGAACCCGATGTCTGCGCCGACATTCCGGTGGTCGGCGTGGTCGGGCGCGATTTCGAACAGCTGCTCGCCGACGAGCCGATGGCCGGCACGCTGAGCATCGATCCGGCCGCGCCCGCGCTGATCGCCTTCACCTCGGGCACCACGAGCGCGCCCAAGGCGGTGGTGCACAGTCATCAGACGCTCGGGTGCGAGGCCAGGCAGCTGTCCGAGCGCAACGTCCGTGACCGCAGCATCCAGCTGACCGCCGCACCGGTCGGTCATTTCATCGGAATGGTCGGCGCGTTCGTCATCCCGGTGCTGCACGGCAAGCCGATCCACCTCGCCGACGCCTGGGATCCGAAGCGGGCGCTGGCGTTGATGAAGGACGACGGCCTGGCGATCGGCGGCGGTCCACCGTATTTCGTCACGAGTCTGCTCGAGCATCCCGATTTCACCCCGGAACACCTGCGCGGGGTGCAGTACTTCGGGCTCGGCGGGTCGGCCGTGCCGCTCGCGGTCACCCGCAGGCTGGCCGATCTGGGCATCACCGCTTTCCGCGCCTACGGCAGCACCGAACATCCGTCGATCTCCGGGTCGCTGTTCGACGCGCCGGAATTCGAACGGTTGGCGACCGACGGCAGGCCGATGCCCGGTGTCGAGATCAGGTTGGCCGAAGATGGCGAAATCCTGAGCCGGGGGCCGGACCTGTGCGTAGGGTATCTCGATGAATCGTTGACGGCGAAGGTGTTCGACGCCGATGGCTGGTACCACACCGGCGATATCGGCGTCCTGCACCCGGACGGTCACCTCACGATCACGGATCGCAAATCCGACATCATCATTCGCGGTGGCGAGAACATCAGCGCGCTCGAGGTGGAGGAGTTGCTCCTCGGCATGCCCGAGGTCGCCGAGGCGGTGGTGGTCGCCGTGCCGGACAACCGATTCGGTGAACAGGTCGGCGCCGTGCTGCGGTTGCGGTCCGGGCATCCCATGCCGTCCCTGGACGGGGTGCGGCAACATTTCGAGGCGGCGGGAATCGCGCGCCAGAAGTGGCCGGAGCGGCTTTTCGAGGTCGCGGAGTATCCCCGCACCGCCAGCGGGAAAGTCCAGAAACATCTGCTTCGGGCAGCTATTGCGGACGCGTCGCTGTGAGAATACGATTCTCTTATTAGAAGATGGAGGTTTTCATGAGAAACCCACCCTCTACCTGGGACGATACTGTCGACGTTGTCGTGCTCGGCAGTGGAGCCGCCGGTCTGACAGCCGCTCTCAGCGCCGCCGTGAACGGCGCGGAGGTGGCCCTGTTCGAGAAGTCCGCCACCATCGGGGGCACCAGCGCCGTCTCCGGTGGAATCGCCTGGATTCCCGCGCATCGCCGGTCACCGGACGGAGAGCTGACCGCCGAGGCCGCTTTGAGCTACTTACGCGCGCAAGCATTCGGCTCGATGGACGACGAACTGGTCGACACCTTCGTGCGCACCGGCGCGGCGATGGTCGACTTCGTGGAGGAGCACAGCGGCGTCCGCTTCGAAATCGCCGATGGTTTCCCGGATTACAAACCCGAACTGCCCGGTGGTAGGCCGACCGGCGGACGCTCGCTGAGTCCGGTGGCCTTCGATCTGACCAGGCTCGGCGAGTGGAGCGACCGCATCACCGCGTTCCCCGCCGACTGGAGCAATGTCGGTTTCGACGCGGAGACCAGGGCCAGACTGCACGTCACCGTCGACAACGAGGCCGGTGATCCGTGCGTGGCGGGCACCGCCTTGGTCGCCGGACTGCTCGCGGGTGTGCTCGCGGCGGGCGTGCGACCGCGCACCGACGCGCGCGCGGTCGAACTGATCGCCGAGGACGGCGCCATCGTCGGCGTCCGGTTCACCACGGCGACCGGCGAACTCGCCGTCCGGGCGCGCGGCGGTGTCATCCTGGCCACCGGCGGTTTCGAATGGGATCAGAACCTGGTCAAGGCCTATCTGCGCGGGCCGATGCACGGCGCGGTGTCACCGCCGAACAACACCGGCGACGGACTGCGCATGGCCATGGCGCACGGCGCCGACCTCGGCACCATGAGCGAAGCCTGGTGGGTCCCCATCGTGCGGATCCCCGGCGACACCATCGACGGGCAGCCACGCAGCCGCAGCGTCCGCCTCGAACGCACCCGACCCCGCAGCATCATGGTCAATCGCGCGGGCACACGGTTCGTCAACGAAGCGTCGGAATACAACTCGATGGCGGGCGCTTTCCACTACCTCGACCCGCGTGGCGGGTACGTCAACGATCCGGCCTGGATCGTCTTCGACGCGATTCACCTGCGGCGCTACGGATTTCTCGGCATCGCGCCGGGTGACCCGGTGCCGGACTGGTTCTGCGAATCGGCCGATCTCGCCGAACTGGCCGCGAAGACCGGTATCGACCCGGACGGCCTCGCCGCGACCGTCGCGCGCTGGAACAGCGCCGTCGCCGACGAGGTGGACCCGGACTGGGGCCGCGGATCGAGCGCCTACGACGGGTGGTGGGGCGACGACTCGGCCGCCACCGTCGCGGGGCGCACCCTCGGGCCGCTGGACACCGGGCCGTATTACGCGGTGCCGGTGACCGTCGGCGCGATGGGCACCAAGGGCGGACCGCGTACCGATCGCGACGGCCGGGTGCTGCACGTCGACGGGCACGTGCTGCCCGGTCTGTTCGCGGCGGGCAACGCGATGGCCGGTGTCACCGGCCGCGCCTACGGCGGCGCGGGCGGCACCATCGGCCCCGGGATGACGTGGGGTTTTCGCGCCGGACACACGGCGGCGACCGGTAAGTCGGTCGAGTGCTGACACACAGACGGGCGACTGCGCCGGGGAGATGGAGGTAGCGAGTGGCCGAGTACGAAAGCATCTGGAGCGACCTACAGGGTGTGTCCCTCACCCAGGGATACCTGGACGTGGGCGGAGTGCGCACGCGGTACCTGCACGCCGGTGACCCGTCGCTGCCGACCTTGGTGTTGCTGCACGGGTCCGGCGGTCACGCCGAGGCCTACATCCGCAATCTGGAGGCGCACGCCGAGCACTTCTCGACGTGGTCCATCGACATGCTGGGGCACGGGTACACCGACAAACCCGGTCATCCGCTCGAAATCGCCCACTACGTCGACCATCTCATCGCGTTCTTCGACGCGATCGGGGTCGAGAAGGTGAGCCTGAGCGGCGAGTCGCTGGGCGGCTGGGTCGCGGCGCGGGCGGCGTTCGACCACCCGGAGCGTATCGACCGTCTCGTGCTCAACACCGCGGGCGGTTCCCAGGCCGATCCGGTCGTCATGGCGCGCATCGTGACGCTGTCCATGGCGGCGGTGAGCGATCCGACCTGGGAGACGGTGCAGGCCAGGATCAAATGGCTGATGGCCGACAAGACCAAGGATTACGACGATATCGTCGCCAGCAGGCAGCGGATCTACCGTCAGCCCGGTTTCGTCGCCGCCATGCGCGACATCATGGCGTTGCAGGACCCGGAGATCCGTCAGCGAAATCTGCTGGGGGAGAAGGAGTACGGCGGCATCAAGGCGCCGACCCTGGTGCTGTGGACCAGTGACGACCCGACCGCGGACGTCAGCGAGGGACGGCGTATCGCGTCGATGATTCCCGGCGCGC
This sequence comes from Nocardia noduli, assembly GCF_019038455.1. NCBI lineage: Bacteria > Bacillati > Actinomycetota > Actinomycetes > Mycobacteriales > Nocardiaceae > Nocardia > Nocardia noduli. Next base: position 105,254 of record NZ_JAFMPL010000002.1, on the reverse strand, counting down.
GTTTCGAGGTCATGCCCGACTGCGGGCACTGGCCCCAGTACGAGGACGCGAAGACCTTCGACGCCATCCACCTCGACCATCTGCTCGGCGGTCGGCCGTGACCGAGGAACGCACAGCGGATGTGGTCCTGGTCGGCGCGGGACCGGTGGGATTGACCCTGGCCAATATCCTGGGCCGCCACGGCGTTCGCGTCCTGGTCGTCGAGGAACGGGCCACCCTGATCGACTATCCGCGCGGTGTCGGGCTCGACGACGAATCGCTGCGCACCTTCCAGTCGATCGGGCTGACCGATCGAATCCTCCCGCACACCACGCCGAACCAGATCCTGCGATTCGTCGACGCCCGACGCAAACTGCTCGCCGAGATCGCGCCCACCGACACCTCGTTCGGATGGCCGAAACGCAACGGTTTCGTCCAGCCGCTCGTCGACGCCGAACTGCTCGCCGGTCTGGACCGCTATCCGAGTGTCGAGATCCTGTGGCACCACGCCATGCGGTCGTGCGCGGACGCGGGCGAGACGGTGCGCGTGGTGGTCGACGGGCCGCGGGGGTCCGCGACGATCGCCGCGCGGTACGTGGTCGGCTGCGACGGCGGCCGGAGCGCGACCAGGCATCAGATGGACGTCAGCTTCGAGGGGACGACGTCCTCGACCCGCTGGCTCGTCGTCGATATCGCCTCGGATCCGTTGGGACATCCCAATATCGAGGTCGGGGCCGATCCGGCACGGCCGAATGTCTCGGTCTCGATCGCGCACGGCATCCGGCGTTTCGAATTCATGATCCACGACGACGAATCCGACGAACTGGCCGAGGATCCCGCGTTCGTCGCGAAGATGATCGCGCCGTTCGTGCCGTACCCGGATCAGGTCGATGTCATCAGGCGACGGGTGTACACCCATCATTCGCGTATCGCGAGCGCGTTCCGGCGCGGCAGGCTGCTGCTCGCGGGCGACGCGGCGCACCTGATGCCGGTCTGGCAGGGCCAGGGATACAACAGTGGGATCAGGGACGCGGCGAATCTGGGCTGGAAACTCGCCACCGTGGTCAACGGGCACGCGGGCGACGCCCTGCTGGACAGCTACGACCAGGAGCGGCGCAAACACGCCCGCGCCATGATCGACCTGTCCACGATGGTGGGCAAGGTCATCTCGCCGACCAACCCCGGGGTCACGGCTTTCCGCGACGTCGCGGTGCGGATCGCGGCGGCCATACCGCCGGTGAAACGCTATGTGCTCGGCATGCGGTTCAAGCCGATGCCGCGCTACGACCGAGGCGCGGTGGTGCACAAGCACACTCGCTCACCTCGCTCGGCGGTCGGCACACTGTTCATCCAGCCGCGCGTGGACACCAGGGACCGTTCCGATGTCCCGCTCGACGAGGTGCTCGGCCCGTGGTTCGCGGTGCTGTGCTGGAACAACCGGCCCCGCGAGGTACTCGGCGAGGCGGCCTTCGCACGATGGAAATCGCTGGGCGCGGTCTTCGTCGCCGCCAGGCCCGCGACACAGCTGCACTGGACCGGCCACGACGATCCCGATGTGGTGGTCGTCGGCGACCGGACCGGTGCGCTCAAGAGTTGGTTCGACGGGCAGCTGGATTCGGTGCTGTTCCTGCGTCCCGACCGCTGTGTGGCCGGTGCGTGTATCGCCCAACTCGCCCCCGAATTGAGCGCGGAGTTGTTCGCCGCGCTCAATCTGACCGACGGAGGTGACCATGCCGCTGGCTCTGTGCTGCGTCTCGCACAGCCCTCTGCTTGATCTGCCGGGACCCGACGCGGAACTCGTCGACGAGGTCGGCGGCGCGCTCGCGCAGGCGCGCGAATTCGTGCGGGCCTGGGATCCGGAACTGGTGGTGACGTTCTCACCCGATCACTACAACGGCTTCTTCTACCGCCTGATGCCGCCGTTCTGCCTCGGCACCTCGGCCCAGGGCATCGGCGACTACGGCACTTACGCGGGTACGCTCGACGTGCCCGAGCAACTGGCGGGCGACTGCGCGCAGGCGATACTCGACGCGGGCGTGGACATCTCGGTCTCGGCGACGATGGACGTCGACCACGCGACCACCCAGCCGTTGCAGCGACTGCTCGGCGACGCTCGCGCGCTTCCGGTGATCCCGATCTTCGTCAACGCGGTGGCGACACCGCTGGGACCGCTGCGTCGCGCCGCGGCTCTCGGCAGGGCGGTCGGCGAATACCTCGCGTCCCTGGACAAGCGGGTATTGCTCATCGGCTCGGGCGGACTGTCGCACGATCCGCCCGTTCCCGCGCGAGCCACGGCCACCGGCCCGGTGCTCGACCGCATCGTGCACGGGACGCCGCAGACACCGGAACAGCGCGCGGCCAGGCAAACGGCGGTGATCGCGGCCGCTCGCGACTTCGCGGTCGGTGAAAGCCCCCTCAAACCCCTCAACCCGGACTGGGATCGGTTGTTCCTCGACCTCGTCGACGAGGGCAGGCTCGACGCGTTCGACGACTGGGACAACGCCACGATCACCCGCGAGGGCGGTAATTCCGCCCACGAGATCCGCACCTGGGTGGCCGCCTACGCCGCCCTGGCGACCCAGGGCAGCTACCTGACCGGTGTGCGCTACTACCGCGCGGCCCCGGCACTGATCGCCGGATTCGCCGTGCGCACCGCGATTCCGGACACCGACCGGACCGCGCGGGCGAACGACAGGAGAAGACAGTGATGTCCGAGACATCCGAGACCTTCGACGAATCCGTCGACGTCCTGGTGATCGGCTCGGGCGGCGGCGGCATGGCCGCGGCGCTCACGGCCGCCGACGCCGGACTCGACGTGCTCGTGGTCGAGAAGGCCGATCGCTACGGCGGTTCCACCGCGCTGTCCGGCGGCGGCATCTGGGTGCCCAACGCTCCCGCGCAGCGTCGTGACGGATACTCACCCGATCCGGAAGAGGTCGTCGCCTACCTGCGGACCATCACCGAGGGGCTGGTCACCGACGCGAGGTTACGCGCGTATGTGGAACAGGCGCCCGCGATGATGGAATTCCTGGAGAAGTGCGGTCCGTGGCTGGAATTCGTGTGGAAGCCCGGCTACGCGGACTACTACCCGGAATTACCGGGCGGCTCCGAACAGGGCAGCACGATCAACGTGCCGCCGATCGATCTGCGGGTGCTCGGCGACGAGGAGCAGAACCTGCTCGCGCCACTGGCGTTGGCGCCCAAGGGCATCTGGCTCGGGCCGAAGGATCTGCGGCTGTTCTATCAGGTGCGCCAGAACTGGCGCGGCAAGGCCGTCCTGCTCAAGCTGCTGTGGCGGATGTTCCGGGCGCGCGTCTTCGGCGACCGGATCGCCGCCATCGGGCAGTCGCTGGTGGCCCGGCTGCGACTCGCGATGCGGGACAGGAATATTCCGCTCTGGCTCAGCTCTCCGATGACCTCGCTCATCACCGCGGCCGACGGTTCGGTGATCGGCGCGGTGATCGAACGCGGCGGTAAGCGGTTGCGCGTCGAGGCCAGGGGCGGGGTGATCATCGCGGCGGGCGGGTTCGACCACGACATGGCCTGGCGCAAGGAGCACCTGCCCGAGATCGAGGACGACTGGAGTTTCGGCAATCCGCTCGCGGTCGGCGACGGCATCCGCGCGGGACAGCAGGTCGGCGCGGCCACCGAACTCATGGACGAGTCCTGGTGGTTCCCGGCGATCCAATGGCCCGACGGCCGTATGCAATTCATGCTCAACGAACGCATGATGCCCTCGCAGTTCATCGTCAACGGCGCGGGCGAGCGGTTCATCAACGAGGCCGCGCCGTACATGGACTTCGGTCACGCGATGATCGAGGGCCAGCGCTCCGGCGTCGCGCACATCCCGTGCTGGCTGATCACCGACGCGCGCTCGTTCCACCGCTACGTGGTGGCGGGACATCTTCCGCTGCCGAAGATTCCGTTCGCACCGGTACCGACGGGCCGCAAGATCCCGCAGGCCTGGCTCGACTCCGGGGTCGTGCGCGAGGCGAACTCGTGGGCCGAACTCGCCGCGCAGATCGACGTGCCCGCCGACGCGCTGCGCGCCACCGCCGAGCGGTTCGACGTATTGGCCCGGCAGGGCGAGGACCAGGACTTCCACCGTGGCGCGAGCGTCTACGACAACTACTACGGCGACCCGACGCTGCCGAACCCCAATCTCGCGCCGCTGGGCAAACCCCCGTACTACGCGTTCCGCATGGTCCTGGGCGATCTCGGCACCTCGGGCGGGCTCAGCACCGATGAACACGCCAGGGTGCTGCGCGAGGACGGCGGCGTGATCGCCGGGCTCTACGCGGTCGGCAACGCGTCGGCCCCGGTGATGGGCCGCAGCTACGCCGGCGCGGGCGCGACCATCGGTCCGGCCATGACCTTCGGCTACATCGCGGTGAAACACATTGCCGCGCAGACCGACACCGCGCCCGACACAGACGACAACATCCGGCCCGAGCCCGACGCCGCGGCCGCCGACACCGACTCGCCGTTCGATTCCATCGGAGGAAATAGATGAAGGTATCCCTGTTCTACGAGTTCGCCCTGCCGCGGCCGTGGGCTGCTGATGACGAGCAGAAGATGTTCCAGGAGGGTTTGAAGGAGGTGGAGGCCGCCGACAAGGCCGGCTTCTCGACGGTCTGGCTGACCGAGCACCACTTCCTGGAGGAGTACTGCCACTCCACCGCGCCCGAGATGTTCCTGGCCGCGGCCAGTCAGCGCACCAAGGACATTCGTCTGGGGTTCGGCATCATGCATATGCCGCCCGCCATCAACCACCCGGCGCGCATCGCCGAACGTGTCGCCACCCTCGACCTCATCTCGAACGGCCGGGTGGAGTTCGGCACCGGTGAGTCCTCCTCGGTCGGCGAGCTCGGCGGCTTCAACATCGACCCGGCCGATAAGCGCGATCAGTGGGAAGAGGCCGTTCAGGTCGCCATCCGCTGCATGGTGGAGGAGCCGTTCACCGGTTTCAAGGGTGAGCACATCCAGATGCCCGCGCGCAACGTGGTGCCCAAGCCGTTGCAGCGGCCGCACCCGCCGGTGTGGGTCGCGTGTACGCGGCCCTCGTCGGTGCAGATGGCGGCGCAGAAGGGTATGGGCGCACTGAGTTTCGCCTACACCGGTCCCGAGGCGCTGGGCGAGCGGGTTCGTGGCTACTACGACGAATTCGAGAACGCCGCCGCCCCGTCGATCCCGGTGATGAACCCGAATATCCTCGCCATCGGCGGCGATCTGTCGATGATGGTGGCTCCCACCGACGAGCAGGCCGTCGAGCGGCTCGGAATCGGTGGCGGGTTCTTCTCGTTCGGGATCATGCACTACTACATGACCGGAATGCACACCCCGGGTCGTACGAAGGTGTGGGAGACCTACGCCTCGGAGGTCGCCAACGACCCGACCCTGGCCTACGGCCCCGGCCGCGGCGCGATCGGTTCGCCGGAGACGGTGCGTGAATTCCTGCGCAGCTACGAGGCTTCCGGTGTCGACGAGATCATCCTGCTGCTGAATCCGCGGGCGCACGAGGCCACGCTGGAATCCATCGAGTTGATGGGCAAGGAGGTCCTGCCGGAGTTCATCGAGCGTGACGCGGCGGCGGTGAAGGCCAAGGCCAAGCGCATGGAGCCGATCCTGGCCAAGGCCGAGACGCGTCGTCGGCCGTGGGCCGTTCCCGCGATGGACGAGGAGTACGCGTTCGGTGGTCTGCCGACCGGTCGCGGTGGCTCCTTCACCGCGAGCGAGATCCCCGAGGCGATGGAGGAGATGGCGGCGGGCCAGGCCCAGGCCGCCGAACGCGCCGCGGGAGAAGCGTCGTCATGACCGCGAGTGTGGGTGCCTGAACATGGCACCCATCCACGAATTGTGGCGCTACGACGGTAAACGAGCCGTCGTGACCGGGTGTGCCTCGGGAATCGGGGCATGCCTGGTCGGCCAGTTGCGTGAACTGGGCGCCGAGGTGGTCGGGCTCGACGTGGTGCCGCCGTCGGTGGAACTCGACGAGTTCCACCAGGTGGATATGGCCGACCCCGCCGCGATCGATCGCGCCGCGAACGCGATCGGTCCGCGGGTCGATTCGCTGTTCAACGTCGCGGGCGTCTCGTCGGGGATCGGGAATCCACTGCGCGTGGTGACCATCAACTTCCTCGGTCTGCGGCAGTTCACCGAGGCGCTGGTGGGGCGGATGAAACCGGGATCGTCGATCGCGAGCGTCTCCTCGCTCGCGGCCGCGTCCTATCGCGAGAACCAGGACAGCGTGCGCGGACTGCTCGACACCGGCGGCATGGCCGAGGGTGTCGAGTGGTGCGGGCGGAATCCGGATGCCGTGGCGGACGGCGGATATCGCCTCTCGAAAGAGGCGATCATCCTCTACACCATGGCGAACGCCGCGACGCTCGGCGCTCGCGGCATCAGAATCAATTGCACCGGACCGGGAGTGACGGAAACGCCAATCCTGGATCAATTGCGAACGGCCTACGGACCGGAATATCTCGACGATATCCCCAAACCGTTGGGCCGGGTCTCCGATCCTTCCGAGCAGGCGGCTGTGCTCGCCTTTCTGAACAGTGCCGTGGCCAGTTATGTGACCGGTCAGGTGCTGTGGGTCGACGGCGGCAATGTGGCCGGACGAATCACGGCGGAGACGACCTCGCCGTGACCAACCCAACGACTCGAACAATGCGAGCGACAAACGTGGAAGGAGCAGCATCGTGGCCAGTTTGACCGATTTCCGGCGGGTCGCCGATGGTGTGCGGAACTGGGGCCGATGGGGCGCCGCCGACGAACTCGGAACTCTCAATTTCATCACCCCCGGCAAGGTCAGCGAAGCGGCCGGTCTGGTCAGGCACGGGAAAGTCTTCCCGCTCGGCATCGATTTCGGCTCCAACGGACCGCAGGGCGCGTTCCAGTTCCGCCAGAATCCGGTGCACGTGATGACCGTGGACGGCGGCGACGCGCGGACCCTGGTCGAATACGGGCCGAAATGGCTGTCCAATACCGTGGGGCAGGAGCTGAGCAGCTTCTTCGACGGCGCGCAGAATCCGTTCCGCTTCAACGACGACATGATCATCATGCCGTTGCAGGCCGCCACCCAGTGGGATGCGCTGTCGCACGTCTACTACGAGGACAAGCTCTACAACGGGTTCCCGGCGGACTCGGTCACCAGTCTCGGCGCTTTCCACTGCGGTATCGACAAAGTGGACAGCAAGGGCATCACGTCGCGGGGTGTGCTGCTCGACCTGGTCCGGCACCGCAAGGCCGATACCTACCTCGCGCCGGGCAGTCCCATCACACCCGAGGAATTGGACGAGGTGGTGGCGGCCCAGGGCGTCACCGTCGGCAGCGGCGATATCGTGCTGATCCACACCGGGTGGCAGGCGCGGTATCTGGAGACGGGCGACCGGGGCGAATCCTATTCGGGCTTGGATTGGCTGTGCGCGTCGTGGCTGCACGAGCGTGAGGTGGCCGCGGTCGCGGCGGACAACCTCATGGTCGAGGATCCGACCTCCGGCGTCGACGGCACCTTCCTGCCCATGCACATGCTCTGCCTGCGGGACATGGGTCTGATGCTGGGCGAGTACTGGGATCTCACCGCGCTCGCCGCGGATTGCGCCGCCGACGGCGTGTACGAATTCCAGCTCGTCGCACCGCCTTTGCGAGTCGTCGGCGCGGTCGGCTCGCCGATCAACCCGATCGCCATCAAGTAGTGAGAGCACGAGGTAACGGTCATGACCGCAAGTACAACCAGCGCCGTGGATGTCACTGTGACAGGTGACGGGCGTCCGTTCGTCGTCGGAATCGGCGGCACCCTGCGTGCGAACTCGTCCACCGAGCGGGCGCTGCGGCGCTGTTTGGCGGCGGTCGAGCAGCAGGGCGGGCGGACCGCGCTGTTCAGCGGCGAGGACATCAACCTGCCGATGTACAGTCCGCACGACGAGAGCCGGACACCGCGGGCCACCGCCCTGGTCGAGGCGTTGCGCGCGGCCGACGCCGTGATCGTCGGATCGCCCGGCTATCACGGCGGCATCTCCGGGCTGGTGAAGAACGCGCTCGACTACGTCGAGGACATGCGCGCCGACCCGACCGTGTACCTCGACAACAAGCCGTGGGGCTGCATCACCTGCGCCTACGGGTGGCAGGCCGCGGTGGGCACGCTCGGCCAGCTACGGGTGATCGGCCACGCGCTGCGGGCGTGGCCGACACCGCTCGGCGTGGCGATCAACTCGGCCGAGCAGATCTGGGACAGCGCGGGCGAATTGACCGATGCCACGGTCGAGAGTCAACTCGAGATGCTGGCTACCCAGGTGCTGACCTTCGCCCGCAGTTCGGGGGCGAACCCGTGAGCGGCCCGGCCGCGGTGGACCTCGCGGTCGAGGCGGTGCGATCCGGACGGATGGTCATCGTCGTCGACGGCGAGGACGATTCGGCGACAGGCAATCTCGTGCTCGGCGCGGGACATGCCTCGGCCGAAGCCGTCAATTTCATGGCGACCCGGGGCCGCGGCCTGATCCGGGTCGCCATGAGCGCGGCGCGGCTGGATGCCCTCGGCATCCCACCCGCCGACACCACCGCGACCGGGCCTGCTCGTGACACATTCCGCGTGTCGGTGGACGTGGCGGCCGGAACCGCGCGCGGTATCAGCGCGCGCGGTCGCGCCGAAACCATTCGCGCGCTGGTTGATCCCGCCGCCACCGAACGGGATTTCACCCGCCCCGGGTATGTCTTCCCGGTCGGGTGCCGCGAGGGTGGTCTGCTCGCCGCGGTGGGAGAGTCGGCAGTGCGGTCGCGGGTGGCGGCGCTCGCACAGCCGATAGCAGTGACCGCGCAGCCGGAGGGGGTGGCCTCGCGGTCGGAGCCGGCGGCTGCACAGCCGCCTGCGGTCGGCTTGCACGCGGAGGCCGCGGTCGAACTGCTGGTGTCGGCGGGACTGGAACCGGCCGCGGTCCTGTGTGAGATATGCGGTGTCGACGGTGAATTGGCCCAACTGCCGGAACTGCTCGAACTCGGCGGGGCGCACGACATCCCGGTGATCGGCATCGCCGAACTGATCGAGTACCGCCGTCGCGAGCTGTGCCGGGTACAGCGGGCGGGGGAAGCCCGGATACCGCTGGAAGCCGGGCAGTTCCGCGCGATCGGCTACGTCGACGGCACGGGGCGCGAACATATCGCGCTCGTCCACGGCGATCTCGCCCGCGCCGAGGCTCCGCTGGCGCGGATACAGAGCGAATGCCTGCTCGGCGACGTGTTCGGATCGCGTCGCTGCGAATGCCGCGACAGTCTGCGCCGGTCGCTGGCGCTCATCGCCGAGACGGGTGACGGCGTGGTGGTCTACCTGCGCGGTCCAGATGACGTGGTGTCCCGCACGCCCGCGACCTGCCCGCGCGCGTCACCGGACCTGGCCTCACGAAACGCGCTGTTGCACAGTGATATCCGATCCGCCGGTGATATCCTGACGGACCTCGGCGTGCACGCTGTCCGTTTGCTCGTCGATACTGCCGACACCGTCGACCTGCCCGCGGATATCGCGGTGGTCGAACGTGTCGACATCGTCGCCGATCCGCTGTCGGACGGAGCCGGTCGGCTACCTGCGGACCGCGCCGTCCGTCACACCGGGCTCGGCGGGGCGGCCGCGAGTCGGACGGCGGTGAACGGCATCGCGGTGAATGGGACCGCGGCGACGGGAACCGTGGTGACCGGGTCTACCGCGACCGGGACTGCGGTGACCGGGACTGCGGTGACCGGGGTCGCGGTGAACGGGACCGCGGTGAACGGGCCCGCGATCGACACGGTCACCCGAACGACGGTGGACGCGGTGAACAGAGTGGGGAGTGCGACATGACGGTCGAACGGAGAACCGTTGTCGTGGACGGGTTGTCCACGAGTTATCTCGAAGCGGGCGCGGGCGATTGTGTCGTCCTGCTGCACGGCGGCGAATTCGGGGCGAGTGCCGAACTCGGCTGGGAACACACCATCGAGGCGCTCGCCGAACGCTATAGGGTACTCGCGCCCGATATGCTCGGGTTCGGCCATTCGGCCAAGGTCATCGATTTCACCGACGGCCGCGGAATGCGCATCAGGCATATCGCGCGATTCTGCGCGGCGGTCGGGGTGAATTCGGCGCATTTCGTCGGCAATTCGATGGGCGCGATCATGTTGCTCGTCGACGCCACCTCGGAATTCCCGCGACTGCCGGTGCGCAGTCTCGTCGCGATCTGCGGTGGCGGCGAGATCCAGCGCAACGAGCACATGCAGGCGCTCTACGACTACGACGCGTCCTCGGAGGCGATGCGCCGCATCGTGACCGCGCTGTTCCACGGGGCCGAGTACCCGGCGGACGAGGGGTATGTCGGCAGGCGTTTCCTGTCCAGCACCCTGCCCGGCGCCTGGGAAGCGGTGGCGGCGGCGCGGTTTCGCAGGCCGGGCCTCGACGCGCCGTCGGCCCCGTCGAGCGAGCGTGCCTACGAGCGCATCTCGGTGCCGACCCTGATCGTGGAGGGCGGCGGCGACAAACTGCTGCCACCGGGCTGGGCGGCGGAGATCGCCGGGCGGATCGCGGGGGCGCGGTCCGTCGTCATCGATGGGGCGGGACATTGCCCGCAGATCGAACAGCCCGACGCGGTGAACACGGTGCTGCACAAATTCCTCGACGCCACGGCGACCGCCGTGTCGCCGACGAAACGAAAGGAATGAGGGCCATGGCCGACGAACTGTCGGGAAAGGTCGCGATCGTCACCGGCGGCAGCGTCGGAATCGGTCGCGCGATCGTCGAACGCTTCCACACCGAGGGCGCACGCGTCGTCATCGCGGACACCAATCGTGAACGCGGTGCGGAACTGGCCGAAGCGTGCGGGACCGGCGCGATCTTCCGGTACGTGGACGTGGCCGACCTCGAGCAGATGGCAGGCCTGATCACGTTCGCGCTCGACACGTTCGGCGCCCTGGACGTCATGGTCAACAACGCCGGGATCTCCGGCACCCTGCACAGGAGCATCCTGCACGACGATCTGGCCGACTTCGCGCGGGTGATGTCGGTCAACGTCCTCGGGGTGATGGCGGGCACCCAGTTCGCCGCGCGGCACATGGCCGAGAACGGCGGCGGCTCGATCGTGAACATGTCCTCCATCGGCGGCATCCAGGCCGGTGGCGGTGTCATGACCTATCGCGCGTCCAAGGCCGCGGTGATCCAGTACACCAAGTCGGCGGCGATCGAGTTGGCCCAGCACGAGATCCGGGTCAACTGCATCGCGCCGGGCAATATCCCGACCACGCTGCTCGCGTCGTCGGCGGCGGGGATGTCGCCGGAGAAGGCCGAGCGTTTCGCGGCGGTGGTGCGCGAGACGATGCGCGCGGACCGGCCGTTGGACCGGGAGGGGACGCCGGAGGACGTCGCGGAGGCCGCCCTGTATCTGGGCAGTGAGCGCTCCCGCTACATCACCGGCACGATTCTGCCGATCGACGGCGGCACGGTCGCGGGCAAACCGGTGCGGCGTCGGGCGGATTCGAACGGGAAGTCGGTATCGGGCCGTGCGTGAGCGACACGACATGCCGACAGCGCGGCTCGGGTCGCACGAGGCGGCCTTCGCGCTACGCGAGGCGCCACGATGATCCGACCCGACCCGACCCCCGTGCGCGTGCCAGGTGATCGCGGGTGCACGCACACCGCCACGGCCGGCATCGATGACACCGCGCCGTCGACGGTCACCGCTCGCGCGGCCATACTCGCGGCGGCCGAACGGCTCTACGCCGATCGCGGAATATTCGGCGTCACCCACCGTCAGGTCGGGATCGCCGCGCGTGTGGGCGATATCTCCACGGTCACCTATCATTTCGGCGGGAAGTCGGGGCTGGTGCGCGCGGTGGTGCGCCCGCATCTGGAGCGGATCGACCTGAAGTGCAGGCCGTTGGTGGACCGTGCCGTCGAATCCGGCGATGTCAGGCAATGGGTCAGCTGCCTGGTCCGTCCCATCAGCGAACATCTGGCCGAATCGGGCGGTCCGACCTGGTTCGCCCGATTCATCGCGCAATTGGCGGTCACCCCGGGGTTCCGGGACGTGCTGAACGAGGAACGTCTGGCGTCCTCGGTCGCGGTCGTGAAAGGTCTGCGCGGCTGCCTGCCCGAGTTGCCGTCGGATCTGCGCGACCGGCGCAACGCCATGGCGCGCCAGCTGCTCGTCGGCAACTGCGCCGAGAACGAGCGCCGGATCGCCGCCGATCCCGATCACGCGGCCTCCTGGCAGACCACCGCGGAAGAACTCGTCGACGCGATCACCGCGATCTACCTCGCGCCGGTGGCGGCGCGACCGGGACCGGACGTGAACACGGTCGGTGCGAACAGGGAAGTCGCGCCATGACCGGTGTACTCGTCGTCGGCGCGTCGGCTGCGGGCCTGACAACTGTGGAAGCTTTGCGCCGCAACGGATTCGGCGGTCGGATCACGCTGCTCGGCGCGGAATCGCATCCGCCCTACGATCGTCCGCCGCTGTCCAAGCAGATCCTGTCCGGCGTCTGGACACCGGAGCGGACGGTGCTGCGCGCCCCCGAGATCCTGTCGGCGCTTGATGTCGAGCTGATCCTCGGCGACCCGGCGCGCGAACTCGACGCCGCGAACCGGACGGTGCGCACCGCGACAAGGACGATCACCGCCGAACACATCGTCGTCGCCACCGGCGCGCGCCCGCGCACCATGCCCGTCACGGCGGGTACCCGCGGTCCGCACGTGCTGCGCACCGTGGACGACGCGCTCGCGCTGCGCGCGGGACTGCTCGCCGGTTCGCGGCTGATCGTGGTCGGCGAGGGTGTCCTCGGCGCCGAGATCGCCGCGACCGCACGGGACATGGGTCTTGATGTCACGATGACCGGCCCGCGGCCCGCGCCGATGGCCGCGCAGCTGGGCGAACTCGCCTCCGGAATGCTCGCGGGGTTGCACACCGAACGCGGGGTGCGGCTTCGCTTGGGCCAGGGCGTCACCCGGCTCGTCGAGGACGACGGCGCGGTCACCGGCGTCGAACTGGCGTCCGGGCAGACGTTGTCCGCCGATGTGGTCGTCGTCGCCATCGGCGCGGTGCCCGCCACCGAGTGGCTGGAGGGCAGCGGACTGCGGCTCGACAACGGGGTCGTCTGCGACGCCGAGTGCCGCGCCGCCGAAAACATCTACGCCGTCGGGGATGTCGCCCGCTGGCAGCACGCGGGTTACGGCGGACCGATACGCCTGGAGAACCGCACCAACGCGACGGAACAGGCGATGGTGGTGGCCGCGAATATCGTCGGCACGCCCCGGGAGTACCGGCCCGTCCCGTACTTCTGGACCGACCAGTTCCAGACCAAGATCCAGGTCCACGGTGTCATCGCCGCGGACGCGCGCGCCACGGTGGTCGAGGGCGACCCGGCCGACGGACGTTTCGTCGCGCGATACGAGCGCGACGGCGTGGTCACCGGGGTGCTCGGCTGGAATATGCCCAAGCAGTGCCGTGCACACCGGCAAGGCGTGGCCGACGCGCTCGCCGGCGACGCGCTCGAGGCTCCCGTCACAGCCCGGCGGGCCGCCTCGTGATCGAACGGAAAGGAAATTCCCGATGAAAGTGACTGTCGAACAAGACAAATGCGTCGCGGCCGGGCATTGCGTCATGCACGCGATCGATGTGTTCGATCAGCGCGACGAGGACGGCATCGTCGTCCTGCTGGACGAGAACCCGCCCGAGGAACTCGCCGAGGACGTGCGGCAGGCGGCCGCGGTCTGTCCCGCCATGGCCATCCACATCCAGGAATGACCGATATCTCCAGGATCTCCAGCTGCCGCCATCGCGGCTCTACCTCACAGGAGTGACCGTGTCCGACACGACCACGACATCAGCCACCACCGCCACCGAGATTCCCGACTATCCGATCGAGAAGTCGTCCGCGTGCCCGTTCGCGCCCGCCCCCCGGATCAGCGAGATGGCGGCCGTCAAACCACTGCACCGGGTGCGCATCTGGAACGGGAGCACACCGTGGCTCGTCACCGGATACACCGAGTTCAAAGCGCTCATGGCGGACCCGAGGGTCAGCGTCGACGACCGCAGGCCGGGATTCCCGCACTGGAACGAGGGCATGCTGTCCACCGTGAACACCCGTCCCAGGTCGGTGTTCACCAGCGACGGTGAGGAGCACACCCGATTCCGGCGGATGATGACCAAGCCGTTCACGTTCAAGCGGGTCGACGCGCTGCGGCCCTCGATCCAGCAGATGACCGAGGAGCACATCGACCGGATGCTGGCCGGGCCCAAGCCCGCCGACCTGGTCGAGGCGATCGCCCTGCCGATTCCCACGCTGATGATCAGCGAAATGCTCGGCGTGCCCTACGAGGATCACGAATTCTTCCAACAGCACGCCACCGTCGGCGTGGACAGGTACGCGACCAAGGAGCAGGCCGCCGCGGGCCGGGCCGGGCTCGCGCGCTACCTGATCGACCTGATCAAGGTGAAGCTGGAGAACCCCGCCGAGGACGTCGTCTCCGATCTCGCCGAGCGGGTGCGGGCCGAGGAGCTCAGCATGAAGGAGGCCGCCCAGCTCGGCACCGGCCTGCTGATCGCCGGGCACGAGACCAGCGCGAACATGATCTCGCTCGGTGTGCTGGCGCTGTTGCGGAATCCGGAACAGTTCGCGTTGCTGCGCGACACCGACGATCCGAAGCTTGTCGCCAACGCGGTCGAGGAACTGCTGCGGTATCTGAGCATCATCCAGAACGGACAGCGTCGCGTCGCGATCGAGGATATCGAGATCGCGGGGGAGACCATCCGGGCGGGCGAGGGCATCATCGTGGACCTCGCGCCCGCGAACTGGGATCCGGCCGCGTTCCCCGATCCCGAGAAACTCGATATCGCCCGGCCCGCGCGTCACCACGTCGGATTCGGATTCGGTGTCCATCAGTGCGTCGGCCAGCAGTTGGCCCGCGTCGAATTGCAGATCGTCTTCGAGACCCTGGTGAAACGGGTGCCGACCCTGGAGTTGGCGATTCCGTTCGATCAGGTCGAGTTCAAACACGATCGGCTCGCCTTCGGCGTGTACACGCTTCCCGTCAGTTGGTAGAAGTTTTCAGAAAGGCGAGATCCGTGACCACCACCGCGGCCAGCGACGTCCATTACGACCCGTACGACGTCGAGCTGAACAATGATCCGTACCCGATGTTCAAACGTCTCCGCGACGAGATGCCCCTCTACTACAACGAGGCGCACGATTTCTACGCGATGAGCCGTTTCGACGACGTCAACGCGGGCCTGATCGACAAGGACACCTTCATCTCCGGTCGGGGCGCGATCCTCGAACTGATCAAGGCGAATATCGAGATCCCCTCGGGCGCGCTGATCTTCGAGGATCCGCCGGTCCACGACATCCACCGCGGCCTGCTCTCGCGCATGTTCACCCCGCGCAAGATCATCGGACTCGAGGCGAAGATCCGGGAGTTCTGCGCGCAGAGCCTGGACCCGGTCGTCGGCACCGGTCGCTTCGATTTCATCGCCGACCTCGGCGCCCAGATGCCGATGCGCACCATCGGCCTGCTGCTCGGAATTCCCGAGGAGGATCAGGAAGCGATCCGGGATTTCGCCAACGAACAGATGCGCACCGAAGAGGGGCAGCCGATGAAGGCGGCCGCCGACGGCATGGTCAGCGGCGATATCTTCGCCGCCTACATCGAATGGCGCAGAGAACACCCGTCCGACGACATCATGACCGAACTGCTGAATGTCGAATTCGAGGACGAGAACGGGAAATACCGGCATCTGACCCGGGAAGAACTGCTCATCTACGTGAACGTGGTGGCGGGCGCGGGGAACGAGACCACCACCAGGCTGATCGGCTGGGCGGGCAAGGTGCTGGCCGAACATCCCGACCAGCGCAGGCAATTGGTGGAGAACCCGAAACTCATTCCGCAGGCGATCGAGGAACTGCTTCGTTTCGAAGCGCCCGCGCCGCATGTCTGCCGCTACGTGAACCGCGATGTCGAATTGCACGGGCGGACCGTGCCCGAGGGCAACGTCATGATGTTCCTCATCGGCGCGGCCAATCGCGATCATCGGATGTACGCGCCGGACGGCGATGTCTTCGACATTCACCGCAAAACCCGTCAGCACCTCTCGTTCAGCGTCGGCACCCATTTCTGCCTGGGTTCGGCACTGGCGCGACTGGAGGGCCGGGTCGCGCTCGAGGAGATCCTCAAGCGCTTCCCCGAATGGGATGTCGACATGTCCGGCGCGAAACTGTCGCCCACCTCGACGGTTCGCGGCTGGGAATCCATGCCCGCGTTCACCGCGTGATCGACGGCCGAGGCGGACGAATATGTTGAGTGGTGCGACGCGCGAGCGGCTCGCGGCCGACCTCGCGCGAGCCGAACACAGCGCGATCGCGATGGCGCCGTTGACATCCGGTCATCCAGAGATGGATGTCGTCGACGCCTACGAGATCCAGCTGATCAATATCCGGCAGCGGCTTGCCGCGGGCGCGCGGGTGGTCGGGCACAAGGTCGGTCTGTCGTCGAAGGCCATGCAGGCCATGATGGGCGTCGACGAACCGGACTACGGGCACCTGCTGGCGGACATGCTCGTCCGCGAGGACGAGCCGGTGCCCGCGCGGCGCTACCTCTACCCTCGGGTCGAGGTGGAGGTGGCGTTCATCCTCGCCGAGGATCTGCCCGGCGCGGAATGCACCGTAGAGGACGTGCTCGCGGCCACCGCCGCGGTCGCGCCCGCGATCGAGTTGATCGATTCCCGGATCGTCGACTGGTCGATCGGGTTGTGCGACACGATCGCCGACAACGCCTCCTCCGCGGGCTACGTGCTCGGCGAGCAGCGCGTCGCCCCCGCCGATATCGATATCGCCGGGGTGGACGCGGTGCTCACCCGCAACGGCGAAACCGTCGCCGAGGGCCGCTCGGACGCGGTGCTCGGCGATCCGGCGATCGCGGTCGCCTGGCTCGCGCGCAAGGTCGCCGATTTCGGCGTGCGGCTGCGCGCGGGCGACATCGTATTGCCCGGCTCGTGCACGCGGGCGATCGACGCACGTCCCGGCGACGAATTCGTCGCCCACTTCGGTGGTCTCGGCACCGTCGGTCTGACATTCGAATAGAACACAGGGAGCACGATGACGGCCAAAGCGTCGGTTGCCATAGTCGGGTCCGGAAATATCGGGACCGACCTGTTGTACAAACTCTTGCGGTCGCAGCGGCTGGAACCGCGCTGGATGGTCGGCATCGATCCGGACAGCGAGGGCCTGGCCCGTGCCCGTGCGCTGGGCCTGGAGACCAGTGACAAGGGTGTCGACTGGCTGCTCGCGCAGTCGGAGAAGCCCGATCTGGTCTTCGAGGCCACCTCGGCCTATGTGCACCGCGCCGCCGCGCCCCGCTACGCCGAGGCCGGGATCCGGGTGATCGATCTGACCCCGGCCGCGGTGGGGCCCGCCGTCATCCCGCCCGCCAATCTGCGCGCGCACCTGGACGCGCCGAACGTCAACATGATCACCTGCGGCGGACAGGCGACCATTCCGATCGTGCACGCGGTCTCGCGCGTGGTCGACGTGCCCGTCGCCGAGATCGTGGCGTCGGTGTCCTCGGCCTCGGCGGGTCCGGGCACCAGGGCCAATATCGACGAATTCACCAAGACGACCAGCCGTGGCGTCGAGACGATCGGCGGTGCCGCGCGCGGTAAGGCCATCATCGTGCTCAACCCGGCCGAGCCGCCGATGATCATGCGCGACACCATCTTCTGCGCCATCCCCGAGGACGCCGACCGCGACGCGATCGCGGCCTCGATCCACCGGATCGTCGCCGACGTGCAGACCTACGTGACCGGCTACCGGCTGCTCAACGAACCGCAGTTCGACGACCCCTCGGTCAACTCCGGTGGCTACGCGCTGGTCACGACCTTCGTCGAAGTCGAGGGCGCGGGCGATTACCTGCCGCCCTACGCGGGCAACCTCGACATCATGACGGCCGCGGCGACCAAGGTCGGCGAGGAGATCGCCGCACAACTGTTCGCGACGGACGAAGGAGTACGGGGATGAGCGATATCTGGGACATCCGGATCACCGACACCTCCCTGCGGGACGGTTCGCACCACAAGCGTCACCAATTCACCAGGGACGAGGTGTATTCCATCGTCCGCGCGCTCGACGACGCGGGCGTGCCGGTGATCGAGGTGACGCACGGCGACGGACTCGGCGGGTCGTCGTTCAACTACGGATTCTCCAAGACGCCCGATCAGGAATTGATCAAGCTGGCGGCCGAGACGGTGACCGACGCGCAGATCGCCTTCCTCATGCTGCCCGGCGTCGGCACCAAGGAGGATATCGAGCAGGCGCGCGACAACGGCGGCACCATCTGCCGCATCGCCACCCACTGCACCGAGGCCGACGTCTCCATCCAGCATTTCGGCCTCGCCAGGGATCTGGGTCTCGAGACCGTCGGCTTCCTCATGATGTCGCATACGGTGACTCCCGAACGGCTCGCCGGTCAGGCCCGGATCATGGCCGACGCGGGCTGCCAGTGCGTCTACGTCGTCGATTCGGCGGGCGCGCTGGTCCTGGAAGGTGTCAGCGACCGGGTCGCCGCCTTGGTCGCCGAACTCGGTGACGACGCGCAGGTGGGTTTCCACGGCCACGAGAATCTCGGTCTGGGCGTGGCGAATTCGGTCGCTGCGGTCCGCGCGGGCGCGAAGCAGATCGACGGCAGTACCCGCCGTTTCGGCGCGGGCGCGGGCAACGCCCCGGTGGAGGCGCTCATCGGAGTCTTCGACAAGATCGGCGTGAAAACCGGTATCGATTTCTTCGATATCGCCGACGCCGCCGAGGACGTGGTCCGTCCCGCGATGCCCGCCGAATGCCAACTCGACCGCAACGCCCTGATCATGGGTTACGCGGGTGTGTACTCGAGCTTCCTCAAACACGCCATCCGCCAGGCCGAACGCTACGACGTCCCGGCCGCCCTGTTGCTACGCCGCGCGGGGGCGCGCAAACTCATCGGCGGTCAAGAGGACCAGTTGATCGATATCGCGCTGGAGATCGTTCGCGAACGCGCGGCGGCGGGCGATATCGCCGAGCGTTAGTGCGAAGGAGAGGATTCGTTAGCGCGGCCTCGCGACGGGAGGCCGCGCGAACGTCGAGCCGGGCGGCGCCGGACCGTGCGTCCGTCGCCGCGCCGTCCGGCACCGCTACGGCCGAACCCGCTACGGCCGAACCCGCTCGGTGCTCGGCGACGGCGCGCGTCCGGCCACCGCGTCGTCGACCGTGCCCGCCGACGGCGAGATCGGTCCGTCGTCATCGGCCGCTCGAATACACGTGACGCGCAGGTATCGGACCGCCTGGCAGGACGGACAGTGGAGTTCGTATTCGCCGACGGCCGGAATCGGACCCGGCATCCAGGTCACCTGGAGGGCATCATCGCCATTCTCGGGACAGTCGATACCCTCGGTGACTCCGGCAGACACCTTCTCGGCGGCGTCGATCCACGCTCGTTCCGTCCCGTCGGCCATCGTGCTCCCGTCGCAAACTCGCTGTCGCGGCCGATATCTCGGCAGCGGTCCTCGGTCGATCGCGGTGGTGGGCCGGCGTCGCCGATGCCTCCGAGCGTGCGATCGGGGTGATGTTCACTTCGACGCGGCCGGTCTGTCGTGGCGGGCGGGGGCGTTGCCGATGACGCCCTGTGCCTCGAGCGCGGCGATCTCGTCCTCGCCGACCCCGAGCCCACGCAGCAGTTCCCGATTGTGCTCACCGAGCAGTGGCGCGGGTCGCGCGTGGAAACTGTTCGGCCCCAGGGAGAATCGGACCGGCACCGTGCTGTGTCGGGCGGTCGGGTTGACCGGGTGTCCGACGGCTTCGAAGAATCCGCGTGACTCGAGCTGGGCCAATTCCACCTGCCGATGCGGCTGCATCACCTCGGCCACGGGAACGCCCGCGCCCCAGAGTATTTCGACGATCTCGGCGGCCGTGCGGGTCCCGCACCAGGCCGACAGGTGTTTGTCGATCAGGTCGTGCTGTTCGCGCCGACCCGCCGCGGCGGCCAGTTCCGTGTCCATCGCCCAGGCCGGATCGCCGAGCGCCGCGCACAGCGCCGACCACTGCGCGTCGGTTTCCACCGCCACCGCGACCCAGCTGTCGTTGCCGCCGAATTCGTCGGGTTGGGCGGTGCGATACAGGTTCTGGGGGGCTGCGGCCGGTCCGCGATTGCCCGCGCGCTGGAGCAGCGCGCCGTAGGCGGAGTATTCGATGACCTGTTCGGCGGTCACATTGAGCGCCGCCTCGACCATCGCCGCCTCGACCAGCACGCCTTCGCCGGTGCGGCGGCGATGTTCCACCGCGAGCAGCAGCGCGTTGAGCGCGTGCACGCCCGCGTTCGGATCGCCGATGGAATACGGCTCCACCGGATTCATGTCGGGATGACCGGTCAGCCAGGTCAGGCCGGAGGTGTCCTCGATGACGTAGGCGAAGGCCGGATTCTCCCGCCACGGGCCGTCGAGCCCGAAACCCGGCATCCTGACCATGATCGCGTCCGGGCGCAGCGCGCGCACCGCCGGATAGTCGAGGCCGATCTGTTCCAGGACGCGCGGGGTGTAGTTCTCCACGATCACATCGCAGCCGCGGACCAGTTCGGCGAGCAGTGCACGTCCGCGTTCGGTGCTGAAATCCAGTGTCAGGCCCTTCTTCCCGGTGTTGAGACCGGAGAAGATCGGAGATTTCTCCCACCACTGGTCCTCGGTGACCGGCACGCCCGCGATGAGCCGGGTGCCGTCCGGGCGGGCCGCGGATTCCACGTGGATCACCTCCGCGCCGAGCATGGCCAGATAGTGGGTGCACGACGGTCCCGCCCAGAAAGTGGTCAGGTCCAGGACACGCAACTCGCGGAACGGCAACGGGTCCGGCGCGCTTCCCGCGTCGGGAACCGTACGGCGCGGTGGTTCGGCTCGATAGTGTCCGGTGTGCTCGCCCAGGCGCGGGGCGGGTCCGGGACCGCGCAGGAGTTCCGGCGTGGTGCGGAAGGGGCGACCGGGCTGGGTGAATCCGTCGCGCGGATTGGTCGTGAAGAACTCCCGCGCCCGATGATGATCCATCCGCGCGACATTCTCCCCGTTGGCGACCGGCCCGTTCGGTATCCGGAAAGCCGTTGCCAGATCACGGATATCGGCCACGGTCTGTTCGGCGAGCCAGCCGTTGATCTCGGGCGCCTTCTCGGAGGCGCGCTCGGTGATCGACGGCGCGATGCCCTCGTCGATCCATTCGGCATGTCCGACCATGGCGCACAGATCGAACCACTGCTGGGCCGTCCCGCAGCCGAGCGCGACCATGCCGTCGGCCGCCGAGGCCACGCCGGGCACGCTGAGCCTGCGCTGTGTGCGGAACGGACGCCCGAGCGCCTCGTGGAACGAGACGGGGAAGTAGGTGAGACTCAGGATCTGGGTTTCCAGTATCGCGAGATCCACCAGTTCGCCGACATCGGTGCCCGCGGTGCGCATGCGCGAGGTGAGGGTGGCCGCGGACGCGTAAGCGCCCGCGAACCATTCCCCGATGCGACCGCCGACGTGCACCGGAGCCCGATCGGGCGCGCCGCGCCCGAGTCCCATGATCCCGCCGGACCACGCCTGGAGCGTGAATTCCGTCGCGGGCCGGTCCCGCCACGGGCCGTCGAGCCCGAACGGGGTGATCGTGGTGACGACGAGGTGGGGGTGCTCGCGCCGGATCTCGGTGGGGGACAGGCGCGGATGATCGGAGACCGATGTCCCCGACGACCACACCACCACATCCGCCCCGGCCAGGAGCGAGGCGAGGAAATCGAGATCGCCCGCCACGGCGACGTCGGCGACCACGCTGTCCTTGGTGCCGCTCAGGAAGGCGAACAGCGCCCCGTCGTCCCCGTCGGCGATATCCGCGCCCGACGCCGACCACCGTCGCAGCGGATCGCCCTCTGGCGGTTCCACTTTCACGACCTTCGCGCCGCCTTCGGCGAGCAGTTTCGTGCAGTAGGCCCCGGCGATCCCGGTCGAGAGATCGATGACGACGACACCGCTCAACGGCGGTTCGGTCCGCGATGCCGACGTATCGGGGGCATGTTTCGACGCCATCTCACTCCACCTGTCATTCCCGCGTGAACGCGCGGGTCACGAATCCTGTTTCCCGGTCGCCTTTTTCGCGGCGGGCCTGCGCGCGGGTGCCTTCTTCGCCGCGGCCTTTCGCACGGGAACCGTCTTGCCCGAACCGTTGCGCCCCGATTTGCTCAGCCGGAAGTCGGGCGGGTACTTGCTGTCGACGTCCTTGACCGCGTTGTTGAGTCCACCGCTGATCGCGTCGTCGAGCATGAGGTCGTTGTCGTCCGGCCGGACATAACCACCCATGGATTCGAAGAAGCCGCTGAGCAGGCTGCCCATGTACTCGCCCTGGTGCTGCTTCATGATCTCGAAGAACACCTTCTGCATGAACACGGTGTCCGTGGGGCGGGTGCGGGCGCAGGCCAGCGCGTACTTCTCCGTCTCGGCCTCCAGTTCGTCCCTCGGCACGACCTTGTTGAGGAAATTGCAGTCGTACATCTCCGAGGCCGTGAACGGCCGACCCGTGAACACCATCTCCTGGAACCTGCGCATACCCATGGTCTGCACCCAGGTCCACATGCGCGGACCCCAGCCGTAGTACCGGAACGACGGATGTCCGAACAGCGCGTCGTCGGAGGAGATCACGAGATCGGCGTCGGCGGCCTGATAGAAGTGCCAGCCGTAGCAGTAGCCCTTCACCTCCAGGATGCTGATCTTCTTGAACTCCTGCAACGTCCGGCACCCCGCCTGCGCGTTGGCGTACCACTGATTGATCGTCGCGCCGTGCCGGAAGGAACCCTTCGGCGGGTACTCGACCTCGTCCGGGCCGATCTTGTACTCGCCCAGCCGCGGCCCCGGATCCGGGGAATCCTGTATCTCCATGAATTCCGGCAGATCCGCGCCGGTTCCGAGATCGTCGCCGACGCCGCGAATGACGAGCACCTTGACCTCGTCGTCCACGCTGGAGCGATGGATCAGATCGGCGTAACGCAGCCGCGCGGCCGTGGTCGGCGCGTTGAGGTGGTCGGGCCGATCGAAGGTGATCGTCGCGATCCTGGTCTTCGGATCCTTCTCGTAGCGAATGATCTCTTCGGCCGACGGTCGGTCGGAACCGGGCATCGGGGCTCCTACTCTTTCCAGTACGGGCTCGAGGTGAGAACCTCGCAACCGCTGTCGGTGATGAGCACCGCGTCACGTCCGAAGACCGCGCCGACCCCCGACTGCCACACGTACGCGGTGACGGCGAGAACCATGCCGGGCTCCAGCTGTTCGGCCGCGGCGGTCGCCCGCAGATGCGGGGAGACGACCGGGGTGTCGAAGCCCATGCCGAGTCCGCGCGCCACCGGCATCGGCGGCAGCGGTTCGCCCGCGTGCTCGTAGACCGCCAGCAGATCGGAGGCGAGAGCTCCCGGTCGGCACGCCTCGAGCAGCCGCGACCACAGGGCCTCCGAGCGCCGATACAGCTTGCGCGCGGCGTCGTCGGGTTCGCCGACCGGGATGGTGCGGCCGACCTCGCCGATGTACCCGTCGCCGAGAACACTCGAGGAGAAGGCCACCAGATCGCCCTCGCGCGCGGTGCGGTCACCGCTGGCGCGGCGCCACGGATGCTCCTTGGACGTCACCCAGGTCGAATCCTGGGTCGCGGGCGTGCTGATGCCGCCCGCGGTCATCGCCTCCAGCAGGATGCCGGTCAGATCCTGTTCGGTGCTGCCCGGGCGCAATTCGGCCACGGCGGCCGCCAGACCCGTCTGCGCGACCCGCAACGCGTCGCGCAGGATCTCGATCTCCGGCGCGGTCTTGATCCGCCGCGCCGCCCGCATCGCGAGTTCCCCGTCGACGATGTCGGCCTTGGGGAAGGCCATCGGCAGCAGGGCCGCGTAGCCGGGCGACAGCGCGTCGGTGCCGACCCGCTGCGCGGTGTCGGCGCCCTCGATGCCGCGCAGGACGGCGACCAGGGTCATCGGATTCCACGCCAGGCCGTACAGGTGCTCGTGCGGGATGTCGTCGGGAATGCCCTCGTCCCACGAACTCAGCAGGTGCACGTCACCGCTGCTGCGGACCAGTGTCGCCACCGGGCCGAACGGTCGCGTGCCCGCGACCCACAGCTGTGGCGCTCCCGCGACGTACCTGGCGTTCGCCTGTCGTCCGAGCACGAGGATATCCAGGTCATGGGCTTGCATCTGTGCCAGTGCGCGATCGCGCCGCCCATGCCGCAGGGCGCGATCGTCGGGCAGTACCTCAGTTCCCATAGGGCGCATAGGGGTAGTCGGTGAGGGCGGTCCAGCCCTCTTCGGTGATGACCACGATTTCCTCGCTTCGATAGCCGCCGGTGCCGTCCTCCCAGACCACGGGCTCGAAAACGAGCACCATGCCTGGTTTCAGGACGAAACCCTCGTCGTATTCCTGGCCGAGATCGGTGCCGAGCATGGGCATCTCCGCCGCGCTCACGCCGATACTGTGTGACAGATAGAAATGCGGCAGCCACGGACGGGTGCCGCCGTTCGCCGCGATGGCCGCAGCGGTGAGATCCGCGCCGGTGTTACCGGGACGCAGTTTGTCGAGCACCGCGGTCATGATGTGCCGCCACTGCTCGAACTGCGCCTGCTGGCGCGGGGTCGGATCCTGTCCGACGATCCAGGTACGCCCGAAATCCGAGCAGTAGCCGCCGTAGGTGATGCTGACATCGGTCCACAGCACATCGCCCGCCGCCAGCTCGCGCTCGGTGGTCAGCAACGGCAGGGCCAGATCACCGTGGGTGGTCCAGACGCCGTCCTGTTTGCGATCCGGCATCACCTGCCAGATGGCGTCGAGCATGGTCGCGGTCGCGCCGAGCTCGAAGGCCCTGCGCACGAAACTCGCCGACAGATCGATCTGACGACGTCCCGGCGACAGCGCCGCCTGCACATCGACGATCGCCTGCTCGGTGATCCGGCAGGCGGTGCGGATGCAGGACAGTTCGTCGGGGGTCTTGATCAGTTTGGCCGGGCCGATCACCGCGGCCGCGTCGCGGGCCGGGCTCGCGGGGAACAGCAGATGCGGCGCCCGCATCATCGCGCCGGTGCATTCGTCGACCGCGACGGTCGCACCGCCAGGCACGATCTCGCGCAGCAGATCCACGAAAGTGTCGACGCCCTCGTCGAATTCGAGATACACCGGGCCGTGCAGGTGGTCGGCGGGCAGATCCGACTCCTCGGCCGCGCCCTCCCGGAACGGGAGGAACAGGTGCGGCCACGGATCATCCGCGACGACCACGGCGACCGGACGTTCCACGTGGGAGACGCCGGCGTCGCCGAGCGGCCAGCTGGTGCCGGTCGCGTAGGCGACATTGCTGTTGTTCAGCAGGATCAGCGCGTCGACGCCCTGTTCGGCCATTGATGCGCGTAAGCGCGCGCCGGTTTCCCTGCGCATCCGAGCACGGTCGGGGGTATCCGGTATGACGAGGGACGAGGGAGTCGCGGTCGCGAACGTTGTCATAGAGTGTGCGTCACTTTCCGAGGCGGGCACGGCTCAGAGGCCGAGGAAATCCTTGATGTTGCCGCTGACGACCTTGGCGGCGGCTTCCGGGCCGACCGCGTCGACGACGGCCGTCAACGACTTCTCCGAATAGCCGAAAGTGCTTTCGTTGTGGGGATAGTCGGAGGACCACATGATCCGGTCGATGCCGATCTGGTCGGCCAGCGACAGTCCGAGCGGGTCGACCATGAACGACGCGCGCATGTTGTTGTCCCAGTAGTGGCGCACCTCGTGCTCCACCGGACGGTTGAGCATGTGATGGTAGGAGGCGTTCAGATGCTCGGCGTCCTGGAGCGCCGCGGGAATCCAGTTGATACCGCCCTCGAACCAGCCGATGCTCAGACTCGGGTGCCGGTCGATGATTCCGCTGAAGATGTACTTGCCGAACATCTCCCGGAACGGCGCCAGGTTGTGCATCATGCCCACCGCGACGCTGTTGAACTCGCAGGGTGCCGCCAGTGGCGCCTCTCCGATGTGGTGGGAGACCGGAACGCCGGATTCCTCGATCGCGTCCCACACCGGGATCATCGAGGTGCTGCTGTAATCGATCCGCTCACCGTCGCCGTTCTTGCCTGCCGAGAGCGGGAGCAGGAAGGTCCTCAGGCCCAACGACTTCAGTTCGCTCAGGGTCCTGGCCGCGCCGTCGGCATCCCACCAGTTGATGAGGCCGACGCCGTAGAACGAGCCCCCGGACTCCTCCTGCAACTGGGAGATGTACTCGTTGTACACGCGGAAACACAGTTCGCGGACCTCGGTGTCGGGGTAGAACAGCAGCGCGAGCAACGCGTTCGGGAACGCGAGTTCCTTGGCGATGCCGTCGCCACGCAGATCGGCGGCGCGCGCGGGCATATCGGCGCTGCCCGAACCGGCCAGCGGGTCGTACTGCATCAGCACGTGGCTGAAATCGCCTGCGACGAAAGACTTCCCCTTGCGTCCCAGCATCCAGGCGCCGTCTTCGTACCAGACCCGCGGTGCGCGGTCCTTCATCCCCTCGGGGAAGCGCTCGAAGAAGATGTCGTCCGCCAGTGAGATGTGGTTGTCGGCCGAGAACACCTCGGTGCCCTCGGGCAGGCCGACGTTGCCCTCGGTATGTCCACGCCGATCCTTGGGCGGTGCGAAACCGCCGGGGGGATACAGCGAGGGGCTGCTGGTGGAAACCGACATCGTGAGCCTCCAGGGGGAGTGAGTCGTCGCGGAACGTGTCATATCTGCGCGCGTGCGGACCGTCGATCGGTGCGGTGTGCGTCGACTCGCGTCGGGCCGTCCGAGGACGCGCACCGCGTCAGGTGCCGCGGGAGCGGCGTACCAACCAGATGATAGACGCGATTCCATTTGAGGGGAATGACATTTTCATTTTCAGTTGTGCAGACTCTCGGAACTGTAAAATTTGCGGAGAGATAATGCCAGCTCAAGCAATGAGAATGGCATTTCCATAAATGAGAATAAGATGGCTCGGTAGGTGTTTGCGCACCGTGTGGAATGCGCGGCGCGCCGCGCGAACCGCCGTGTGACGAATGCTGATAATTCGGACGCCTGAGACCCTTGTCACAGGGTCGAAACCGGCCTACCGTATGTTCACTAGGTTAGTTGAACGGGGTTCGCAATGACATCACCGCGCCCGTACGAATCCTTGCTCGCCAAGGGTGAGGATCGTCGGCAACGCATCTTGGCTGTCGCCCAGCGGATGCTCACCCGCAGCGGTTGGCGCAGTACGACACTCGCGCAGATCGCACGGGAGGCCGGGGTCACCCCGGCGGGACTCCTGCACCATTTCCAGTCGAAGGAGCAGTTGCTGCATGCCGTACTCGATGCACGTGACGCGGACGACGCCGCCGTCTCCGACCTGACCGGTGACCTGATCGAAGAAATTCGCAAGGTCGCCGATCGCATCGAGCGCTCACCGGAACTGGTGGGCACGTTCGTCGTATTACTGGTGGAGAACCTGCTGCCCGAGGCTCCCCTCCACGACCGGCTCCTCAACAGGTGGAAGGTCGCCGTCGACATCGTCGCCGAGACCATCCGTCACCACCAGGAGATCGGACGATTCCGGACCGATTTGGATCCTGACATTCGGGCTGTGGAAATCGTCGCCTTCATCAATGGAATGGAGCTCTCATGGCTGCTCGATCACACGATCCCGCTCACCGAGGTGTTCAACGAGTACACGAGGTCGCTGGCTCAGGACTTCGCCCCGGTAGCGAAGTCATGAGGTATCGCCTCGACGTCGTCGGCACCAGCGTCGCCGACGTGGTGCAGAACGCGGGCGGCTGGCTGTTCGACCGCGCGGTGGCGGGCTGGGACGTCACCGTCATGGTTCCCCGCGCCGAGGACACCCGGCCGCTCCAGATCCTCGGGGCGGAGATGCTGGACCTGGAATCGGTACTCGCCGGGGGTGGTCGCGGTCGCAGGCCGCAGGCGCTCGCGGTGGCCGCCGATATCTGCGAACTCGACTCCCGTGCGCGCAGCGGACTGCTGAAAGCGTTGGGCCACGGCGGAATCGAGGTCGTCGTCTGGGGCGAGGGCTGGCCGCTGGGCAGTGACCACGGCGTCGATCCGGTGCTGCACCGGCTCAGCCTCGCAGCCCAGGCCTTCAAGGCGCACGCGCTCGCCGCGGGTGCGGTCCCGATGTCCGCGGTCGGTTCGACGGAACTGTTCCGCAGCGGTGTCCTCGATCATCCTCCCGTCGGTGCGGACCTCAGCCCCGTGGGCTGATCCGCCACGATCTCCTCGCGTGCGGCGATCTCCGGTAGTCCATCTCGGAGATCGCGCCGTGAAAGCCGCTGTACCCCGGTAACTTCCGGCTGTCCGTCTCACGGACGGCGATTTTCCGGGCAGCGTGCGGACCGCCCCGTCACCGGACGCGGCCCGCGCGCCGTCCCCGCGTGTCCGTGCACCGTCCAACCGACCACTTACGCGCGTCCACCAGGGAAATCCATCTCTCACGGGTATTGAATTCTCGGATGAGAGATGTGACCCTGTTCACGAATGAGAATGGCATTTTCATCGAATCTCGAGTGGGGCTGATGATGCACTCCGAAACCAGCACAGACCAGGCGGCCGCCGCGGGGCAGTCCCCGGCGCGCGAACGCAGGCTGTTGATCGACGGCAAACTCGTCGGGGCCGCCACGACGTTCCCGACGATGAATCCCGCGACCGCAACGGTTCTCGGGCACGCGCCCGACGCCACGGTCGAGGACGCCGAGGCCGCCGTCGAGGCCGCGCGCCGCGCGTTCGACACCACCACCTGGTCGACCGACGCGAAATTCCGCCTGCACTGCCTGGACCAGCTGTACCGGGCGCTGCACGACAACAAAGAGGAATTGCGCGAGCTGACCATCGCCGAAGTCGGCGCGGCCCGGCTGTTGACACCGGGACCGCAGGTGGAAGGTCCGTTCGAGATCGTGCGCTACTACGCCGATCTGCTGCGCGACTACCCGTTCAGCGAGGAACTCGGCGAGATAGAGTCGCGCGGCATGAAACACCGGCGGTGGGTCGAGAAGGAAGCCGCCGGTGTGGTGGCGGCGATCATCGCCTACAACTATCCGACCCAGCTCGCCCTCGCGAAACTCGCTCCCGCGCTGGCGGCGGGCTGCACGGTCGTCCTCAAGGCGGCGCCGGACACCCCGCTGGTCACCCTGTGGCTCGGCGAATTGATCGCCGAGCACACCGATATCCCCGCGGGTGTGGTGAACGTGCTCAGTTCCTCCGAGGCCGCGGTCGGGCGCGCGCTGACCTTCCACAGCGGCGTCGACATGATCACCTTCACCGGGTCGACCGCGACCGGACGCCGCATCATGGCGGCGGCCAGCGAGACGGTCAAGAAGGTCTTCCTCGAACTCGGCGGCAAATCGGCCATGGTCGTGCTCGACGACGCCGATTTCACGGCGCCCGCGATGTTCTCGGCGTTCAGCATGGCCTCGCACGCGGGGCAGGGCTGCGCGCTGACCACGCGGCTGATCGTGCCCAGGCAGCACCACGACGAGATCGTGGAACTGGTCGCCAACGGTTTCTCCAACATCCCCTACGGCGATCCGTCCCATCCGCACACCTACATGGGTCCGCTGATCAGCCAGGCACAGCGCGACAAGGTCGACGGCATGGTCCGACGCGCGATCGAGGCGGGCGCGACCCTGGTGACCGGTGGCGAGCGGGTCGACCCCGGTTACTTCTACACCCCGACGCTGCTCACGAATGTGCACCCCGACAGCGAGATCGCCCAGGAGGAGATCTTCGGGCCGGTCCTCGTCGTCATCCCGCACGACGGTGACGACGATGCCGTCGCGATCGCGAACAACTCGATCTACGGTCTGGCCGGCGGCGTCTTCAGCGGTGACGAGGCCCGCGCGCTCGCGGTCGCGCGCCGAATCCGCGCCGGTGCGTTCATGATCAACGGAGGCATGTACTTCGCGCCCGACACCCCGTTCGGCGGTTACAAACAGTCCGGCATCGGCCGCGAGATGGGCCGGGCGGGGCTGGAGGAATTCCTGGAGAGCAAAACCTTCGCCACGGTGGTCCCGTGAGGTCCCCCGGGTATCCCGTGACGATCACACTCCGGGGACCGGCGGTCTGATGGCGTCGGGGGGAAAGTGGTCTCCGGCGATCGCGCGCGGCTACCGGACACCGTTGCAGATGGTGGGCGGGTTGTTCGCGATGTCGGCCGACGCGATCAAATTCGCGTTCCGGCGGCCCTTCCAGACCCGCGAGTTCTTCGAACAGTCCTGGTTCATCGTCCGGGTCTCGATGGTGCCGACGCTGCTGGTCGCGATCCCGTTCACGGTGCTGGTCAGCTTCACGCTCAATATCCTGCTGCGCGAACTCGGCGCGGCGGATCTGAGCGGGGCGGGCGCGGCGTTCGGGGCCGTCACCCAGGTCGGTCCGATGGTGACCGTCCTGATCGTGGCCGGTTCCGGCGCCACCGCGATGTGCGCCGATCTCGGCTCGCGCACCATCCGCGAGGAGATCGACGCCATGCAGGTCCTCGGCATCGACCCGGTGCAGCGACTGGTGACCCCGCGCATGCTCGCCTCGGGACTGGTGGCGCTGCTGCTGAACAATCTCGTCTGCATCATCGGCATCCTCGGCGGCTACGCCTTCTCGGTGTTCGTCCAGGACGTCAATCCCGGCGCCTTCGCCGCCGGAATCACCCTGCTGACGGGGATCAACGAGGTCATCATCTCCTCGATCAAGGCACTGCTGTTCGGTCTCGTCGCCGGTCTGGTCGCCTGCTATCGCGGGCTGATCGTGACCGGCGGGGCGAAGGCGGTCGGCAACGCGGTCAACGAAACCGTTGTGTACGCGTTCATGTCGCTGTTCGTCATCAATGTCGTCGTCACCGCCATCGGTATCCAGATGACGGTGCGCTGAGGAGCACACCATGACCCTGATCGCGCGATATCCCGTGGCCATCCGTCGAATACGCATGCCGATCGTCGGCCTGCGCCGCATCGGCGACCACACCCTCTTCTACTCGAAAGCGTTGGCGTACGCCCCCCTCGCCGCGTGGCGCTACAAACGCGAGACCATCCGCCTCATCGCCGAGATCAGCATGGGCACAGGCGCTCTCGCGGTATTCGGCGGCACCGTCGTCATCGTCGGATTCCTCACCCTCGCCACCGGCGGCACCCTCGCGGTGCAGGGATACAGCTCGCTGGGCAATATCGGGATCGAGGCGCTGACCGGATTCCTCTCCGCCTTCATCAACGTCCGCATCTCCGCCCCGGTGGTGGCCGGGATCGGCTTGGCCGCGACCTTCGGCGCCGGTGCCACAGCGCAATTGGGGGCGATGCGCATCAACGAGGAGATCGACGCGCTGGAATCGCTGGCCATCGATCCCATCGCCTATCTGGTCGGCACCAGAATCGTCGCGGGCATGATCGCCATCACCCCGCTCTACGCGCTCGCGGTCATCGCCTCCTTCAT
The DNA here is from genome assembly GCF_019038455.1 of Nocardia noduli. Classification (NCBI taxonomy): domain Bacteria; kingdom Bacillati; phylum Actinomycetota; class Actinomycetes; order Mycobacteriales; family Nocardiaceae; genus Nocardia; species Nocardia noduli. Next base: position 73,809 of record NZ_JAFMPL010000002.1, on the reverse strand, counting down.
CGCCAGCCGCTTCACCACGGTCTTCCTGCTCGGTCAATCCTCCGGACTCTACGACCACTACTTCTCGACCTTCCTGAACCCGATCGACCTCATCTGGTCGTTCGTGCAGGCCATGCTGATGGCGTTGACGATCCTGTTGATCCACACCTATTTCGGCTTCTTCGCCAGCGGCGGACCCGCCGGTGTCGGCATCGCCGTCGGCAACGCGGTGCGCACGTCGCTGATCGCCATCGTCTCGGTCACCCTGCTCGTCTCGCTGGCGGTCTACGGCGCCAACGGCAACTTCGATCTGTCGGGGTGAGGCAATGTTCGACAACTTCCTACGTCCGTTCGTCGGTCTGCTGACGCTCGTGGTCGGCGTGGTGATCGTGGCCGTCTCGGTGATCATGTTCGGTGGCGGTTTCACCGATACGGTGGCCGTCACCGTGCTGTCACCGCGCGCGGGCCTGGTGATGTACCCCGACGCCGATGTGAAGATGCGCGGCGTCACCGTCGGCAAGGTCGACGCGATCGACGAGCGCGCCGACGGACTCGCCGAGATCCGCCTGGCCATCCGTTCCGATCAACTCGCGCTGATACCGGCCGACGTCACCGTCGAGATCACTTCCACGACGGTGTTCGGCGCGAAATTCGTCCAGTTCATTCCGCCCGCGCGTGCCACGACCCGGACCATGTACGCGGGCCAGGTCCTCGACGCCGAACATGTCATGGTCGAGATCAACACGGTATTCCAGCAACTCACCACGGTGCTGGCCGGAATCGAACCGGAGAAGTTGAACCAGACCCTCGGCGCGATCGCCGCGGCGACCGGCGGCCACGGCGACCAGGTCGGGCTCATGCTCAGCGATCTGGAGAGTTTCCTCGGCAAGCTGGAACCCGGATTACCCGCCCTGCGCACCGATCTCGCGCTCGCGCCCGGCGTGCTGAACACCTACGCCGATTCCGCGCAATCGCTGGTCGACACCGCGGCGAACGCCACCGACATCAGCCGCACCCTGGTCGACCAGCAGCGGAATCTGGACGCGCTGCTCGTCGGGCTGATCGGTCTGGCCGATGTGGGCACACCGGTGCTCGGCGCCAACGGCGACGCGCTCGCGACGACCCTGCGACTGCTGGTGCCGACGACCTCGCTGACCAACGAATACAACGAGTCGCTGACCTGTTCGCTGGACGGGTTCGGGAAGCTGGCGTTCTCGCGACCGGTCGATGTGCCGGGGCTGGGGCTGTCCGCGAACTTCCTCTGGGGCACCGAGCCCTACCGGTATCCGAACCATCTGCCGAAGGTCGCGGCCACGGGCGGGCCGCAGTGTTCGGTACTGCCCGTGCCCTACGAGGGCAAACCGCCCTACGTGGTCGCCGACACCGGCGCCAACCCGTTCGAGAAGGGAAATCAGGGCGTGCTGCTCAATGTCGACACACTCCCGCAGGCGCTGTTCGGACCGCTCGGGCCGCCGCGATGAGGGATGCCAGGAATACGCCGCTGCTGAAATTCGGGGTCTTCGCCGCGGTCATGGTGGTGCTGTCGGGATGCCTGATCCTGGTCTTCGGCCAATACCGGACCGGCTCGACCTTCGAATACGGCGCGGTCTTCGAGGATTCCTCCGGCCTGCGCTCGGGTGACACCGTCCGGGTCGCGGGCGTCGAGGTCGGCGCGGTGCGCGAGGTCGCCCTGCGCGAGGACCACACGGTGGGCGTGCGATTCGACGCCGACCGGTCGCTGGCGCTGACCACGGGCACCACCGTCGCGGTGCGCTACCTGAATCTGGTCGGCGATCGCTATCTCGAACTCACCGAGGGGCCGGGCAGCACCGAAATCCTTTCCGAGGGTGCGCAGATCCCGCTCGACCGCACCTCGCCCGCGCTGGATCTGGACATGCTGCTCGGCGGTCTCAAACCGGTCATCCAGGGATTGAACGCGAAGGACGTCAACTCGCTCACCTGGTCACTGCTCGAAATCGTCCAGGGCAGAGAGGGATCGCTGGATTCGCTACTGGCCAGAACCGCGTCGTTCACCTCGACGCTCGGACGCGACAACGTCGTGGTCGAGCAGGTGATCGACCACCTGAACACCGTCATGACCACCCTGGCCGCCGAAGGCGGTCGTTTCACCGAGACCATCGACCGGCTGGAACGACTCGTCGGCGCGCTGGCCCGCGATCGCGATCCCATCGCGGCCGCCATCGACGCGCTCGACGACGGCACCGCCACGATCGCCGATCTGCTCACCACCGCGCGACCGCCGTTGGCGGGCACGATCGACGAATTGGCCAGGCTCGCACCGCTGATCGACGACGACAAGGACCGGCTCGACGACGCGTTGCAGCGCGCGCCCGTCAATTTCCGGAAGCTGGTCAGGGCGGGCGCGTACGGGAATTTCATCCAGTACTACATCTGCGCGGTCACGGTCCGGGTGACCGACGAATCCGGTCAGGTGCTCGTGCTGCCGTGGATCGAACAGACCACAGGAAGGTGCAGCCCGTAGCCATGCTCCAGTATCGCGGTGAACATCTGTTCCGGCACGGACTCGTCGGCGTCGTCCTCGTGGTCTGTGTCATCCTGGTGGGATTACAGTCCCAGCAGTTCATCACGTGGGCGACCACCGTCCGCTACGAGGCGGTGTTCACCGAGGCAGGGGGACTGGCCGTCGGCGACGACGTGATCGTGTCCGGGGTCAAGGTCGGCCGGGTGACGAAGGTGAGCCTGGACAACGGGGACGCGCGGGTGATCTTCGCGGTCGACGAGGACATCAGGCTGGGCGACCGGACCTCCGCCCAGATCAAAACCGGCTCGCTGCTCGGAAAGCGGATCCTCACACTGCGTTCCGAGGGCGAGAACCCGCTGCGGCCGCTCCAGGTCATACCCGCCACGCGCACGTCCTCGCCGTATTCGCTGACCGACGCCGTCGGCGATCTGACGACCAATGTGTCCGAGATGGACACCGAATCGTTGAATCGGTCGCTGGATATGCTGTCCTCCACGCTGGACCGGATCGCCCCGCAGGTCGGTCCCGCGTTCGACGGCCTGACCGCGCTCTCGAAATCGGTCAACAGGCGCAACGGCTCGGTGCGCGAACTGCTGTCGGCGACCTCCGAGGTGACCGGCATCCTCGCCCAGCGTGGTCAGCAGTTGAATTCGCTGTTGCTCAACGCGAATTCGCTACTCGAAGTCCTCGCCGCGCGCAGGCAGGCGATCGTCGAACTGCTCGCCAACACCGCCGCGGTATCGCGGCAACTGTCCGGACTCGTCGCCGACAACGAGGCCGAACTCGCGCCGACGCTCGACCGGCTCAATTCGGTCGTCGCCATGCTCGAACGCAACCGCGACAATATCGCCGCAGCATTGCCGGGTCTCGCGAAAGTGGCTCTGACACAGGGTGAAGCGGTCTCCGGCGGGCCGTTCTACAACGCCTACGTGGCGAATCTGATCCCAGGTTCGTTGATCCAGCCCTTCATCGATCAGGCCTTCGGTGTGCAGCCGCAGAGCCAGATCCCGCTACCGCACCCGGAGCCGCCACGATGACGAACCGAATCCTGCGCATCGGCGCGGTGCTCGTCGCGGCGGCGGTGCTGCTCGCCTGCGCGATCACCGGATATCGAATAGTGTTCGGACCCAAGCAGATCAGCGCGATCTTCACCAGCGCGACCGCCATCTACGAGGGTGACGACGTCCGGGTGTCCGGGGTGAAGGTCGGTCGGATCGCGGCCATCGAACCGCACGGGACCACCGCCGAACTCGTCCTGGAGGTCGACCGCGGCCTCTCGATACCGCTGGACGCGAAAGCCGTGATCGTCGCCCAGAGCCTGGTCGATTCACGCTATGTCCAGTTGACCCCGGCCTACCGCTCGGAAGGGCCGACGATGGCCGACGGCGCGGTCATCCCGGTCGAGCGGACCGCGGTGCCGGTCGAATGGGACGAGATCAAGACTCAATTGACGCGCCTGGCCACCGACCTCGGCCCCGGTGCCGATATCGCGGGCAGTTCGACCGGTCGATTCATCGACAGCGCGGCGAACGCGATGGCGGGCAACGGCGACAAACTGCGCGAGACGCTGACCCAATTATCCGGTGTCGGGCGAATACTCGCCGACGGTAGCGGCGATATCGTCGACATCATCGGCAATCTCCAGCAGTTCGTGACGATCCTGCGCGGCAGCACCGAGCAGATCGTGCAGTTCCAGGACCGGCTGGCCACACTGTCCAGCGTGCTGGACGACAGCAGGTCCGATCTGGACGCGGCACTGACCGAACTGTCGGTGGCAGTCGGCGAGGTGCGCCGATTCGTCGCCGACAACCGGGATCGGGCGAGCGAGCAGGTGCGGGGGTTGGTGAACGTCACCCAGAATCTCGTCGACAACCGGGACGACCTCGAGCAACTGCTGCACATCTTCCCGACCAGCATGGCGAATTTCTACAATATCTACAATCCGGAAACCGCTACCGAGGCAGGGGTTTTCGTATTGAACAACTTCTCCAACCCGATCCAGTTCGTCTGCGCTTCCATCGCCAGCATCGAAACGGCGACCACGGAGGAATCGGCCCGTAAATGTCGTGACTATCTCGGCCCGGTGCTGAGCCTGCTCAACTTCAACTACCTGCCGTTCCCGCTGAATCCGCTGCACGGTCCCTCCGCGCGCCCCGAGAACCTGATCTACACCGAACCCGACCTGGTGCCCGCGGTGGTGGACACCACGGGCCCGCCGCCCGCTCCGCTGCCGAGTCTGGCGGACATCCTGTTCCCGAGCGGAAGGTGAACATCGTGTCACGCAGCAGAATTCGGGATATACGAGGTGGCGCGCGGACGGTCGCGCTCGGTGTGTGCGTGGTACTCGCGGCCACCGGATGCGGCTGGCAGGGAGTGAATTCGCTGCCGTTGCCCGGTGCGCCCGGCCGCGATGCCGACGCGACCGTCATCGAGGTCGAGATGGCGAATATCGGTACCCTGGTGGCGAATTCACCGGTCCTCATCGATGACGTCGTGGTCGGCAGTGTCAGCACCATCGCTCTGCGCGGCTGGCACGCCGTCGTGGAGGTCTCGGTGGATTCCGATACCGTCGTCCCCGCCAATGTGGTCGCCTCCATCGGGCAGACCAGCCTGCTCGGCTCGAGCCATCTGGCGCTGAACACCCCACCGGGCGCCGCGCCGAGCGGACGTCTGGCCTCCGGCGCGACGGTCCCACTGAACAGGACCTCCACCTACCCGTCGACCGAACAGACCCTCGCGTCGGTATCGGTCGTGGTGAACGGCGGCGGGCTCGGCCAGATCGGCGACATCATCGACGATCTCAACGACGCGTTCGCGGGGCGCCAGGAACAGATCGGCGCACTGCTCACCCGGCTCGACACCTTCGTGGGCGCGCTCGACGCCCAACGCGGGGAGATCGTCGCCTCCATCCACGCGCTCAATCGCCTGGCGGGCACCTTCGCCACGCAACGCGATGTGCTCACCGAAACCCTGCGCACCCTGCCCGCCGCGCTGGACGTCCTGCTCGAAGAGCAGCCGAACATCACACTCGCCCTGGACAAATTGCGGACGCTGAGCAATACGGCCGGTTCCGTGATCACCGAGGTGCAGTCCGATCTGGTGACGAATCTGCGCAATCTCGAACCGACGCTGCGTTCGATCGCCGATGTCGGCCCGAAACTCGATGCCGCGCTGGCCTACGCGACGGTCTACCCCTACGGGCAGAAGACCATCGACCGGGCGGCGCGCGGCGATTACCTCAACCTGCACGCGACCGTCGACCTCACGATCCCCCGGTTGCAGCGCGAACTGCTGATGGGCACCCCGTGGGGTGATCCGACAGCGGTCATCCAGGCCGCCGTCGGCGATCCCGGCTACGCCCGCCAGACCACGAACCCGCTCGGCGTCGGCATCACCCCCGATCCCGAGCCGCCGACCGGCGGAGGCCGCTGATGCTGCTCTCACGTTTCGTCCGAACCCAATTGGTGCTCTTCTCGATCCTGTCGGTCATCGGACTCGTCGTCATGGCCACGGTGTACATGCGCCTGCCCACACTGTTCGGGGTCGGTACCATCGACGTCACGGTGAATCTCACCGACACCGGCGGGCTGTACCGGTTCGGCAATGTGACCTATCGCGGTGTGCAGGTCGGCAAGGTGACCTCGGTCGAACTGACCCCGGACGGGGTCCGCGCCCGCCTGGCCATCGATGGGGGACAACGGATTCCGGCCGATCTGGAGGCCGAGGTGCGCAGTGTGTCCGCGGTCGGCGAACAGTATGTCGACCTGCGTCCGCGGACCGACTCCCCGCCGTATCTGCACGACGGTTCGGTCATCGACTCCGCCGACACCGCCGTGCCGCAACCGGTGGGTCCGATGCTGGACAGTCTCAGCGCCCTGGTCGCCACCATTCCGCGCGAACAGCTGCACGCGCTGCTGGACGAATTGTTCAAGGGCGTCAACGGCGCGGGCTACGACCTGAATTCACTGCTCACCTCGGCGCAGGTGCTGTCGTCGGACCTCAACGGGGTGGGTGACAAGGCGCGGGCCTTCCTCGAGGATGCCGCGCCACTGCTCGACAGCCAGGCGCGCACCGCCGACGCCATCCGGATCTGGACGAGGAGTCTGGCCGGGGTCACCGGCCAGGTCGTCGCGAACGATCCGCAGATCCGCACCCTGCTCGACACCGGCCCCGGTTTCGCCAGGGAGGCGACGGACCTACTCGATTCGGTGAAACTGACGCTGCCGATCCTGCTCGCCAACCTGACCAGTGTCGGCTCGCTCGCGGTCACCTATCACGCGGGACTCGAGCAAGTGCTCGTTCTGCTGCCGCCGTCGATCTCGATGATCCAGGCGGTGCAACCGTCCAACAACGCGTCGGGTCTCGGACTCGGAACCTTCCGTCTCGGCGGGCTGTCCGATCCACCCGCGTGCACGGTCGGCTTCCTCCCGCCGTCCTCGTGGCGCTCACCCGCCGAGGTCGACACCATCGACACCCCGGAGGACCTGTACTGCAAATTGCCGCAGGATTCCCAGATCGCGGTGCGCGGCGCGCGCAATATCCCCTGTGCGGCTGTCCCAGGTAAACGCGCCGCGACGGCCGCCATGTGCAACAGCGACGAGCAATTCGTGCCGCTGGCGACCGATCAACCGCTGCTCGGCCCGTATCCGACCGACCCGAATCTCGAATCCCAGGGTGTCCCACCCGATTCCCGCCGCGTGCCCGCCGAGAACCAGCCCGCGCCGCCCGCCGCTCCCGCGATCCCGGGGCTGTCGATTCCGGGCCTGACCAGTCCGAGTGCGGACACCGGCCGCCCGGCGACGCGGGAGCCGACAATCGGTGTCGCGCAGTACGATCCGCGCACCGGCAACTACCTCTCGCCGGACGGTTCGATGCACCAGCAGACCGACCTCGTCTCGGGCCCGACCCGGGCGTGGACGGATATGCTGCCGCACTGACGGATTCGGTGCCACGCATCACCCGCCGCCTGCCGCTCACCGAATTCGCCACCGCCATGACGCTGTTGGGCGAACACGAGCCTGGCTGTGGTGAGTTCGGCCGCGCGGGCGGTAGCGTCCGAAACGTCCACCGACGACGCGTGGCCGACTCACCCGGCGGCTACGGGCGTGTCGACGCGGGAGGGTCGACTGTCAACTCGGCCGCGACGCGGTCACGGTGCGCCGCGCCGCGCCGGGATCACCCGGCTGCTGGTAGCTGCGGGCGACGAGCGCGGCGCGCAGATACCACAGGCCCGCTGCCTCCGAGGGATCGAACCCGGTCAGGTGCCCGATGCGCTTGAGTCGGTAGTCCACGGTATTGGTGTGCACGTGCAGGGCACGGGCGGTGCGCTGGCGATTGAGATTGTTGCTGATGTGACGTTGCAGGGTCTCGAACAGATCCGGATGCTCGTCGAGCGGGGAGAGGATGGTGCGCAGGCGTTCCAGGCCGGGGCCGGGGCGGGTGAGCTGGTATTCCAGGGCCAGATCGTCGAAGCGGTACAGCCCGCGCACACACCGCAACCGCTGCACCATGTCCAGCAGTTCGTGCGCCTGGTCGGTGGCCGCGGGAACGCGTGCCGTGACCGCGTCGACCAGCGTCGCCGCGATCGGCACCTGGGCGCTGCGCGAGAGTTGTTCGATCAGATGGTCGAGAGCTTCCCCGCTGATCAGGCCGGTCGGCAGCAGGATGGTACCGCCGTCGACGCTGAGCAGCGACAGTGCGCTGTCGCCGCAGCGTTTGGCGAGTTCGGCCTGCACCCGACGCAATTTGCGGCGGGCGACGACCTTGCCGTCGAGCCGGGCGTCGGCCTCCTCCGGATGCGGGGGAATCGACACGGCCAGGACGGAATACGAGGCCGCGATCTCGATTCCGCATTCCCTGGCCATCGTCGAGGTGGCATGTCCGCCGAGCAGCGCCGAGGTGAGGGTGTGCGCGGCGGTGTGGTGCTCGCCGACCACCGCGCGTAGCTCGCGGACATAGGCGTGCGAGACGGTGGAGGTGATGATGTCGAGAATTTCCAGCAGCCGCCGTCCGACGGATTTGAGGCTGTCGAAATCGGCCGCGGTGGCATCGGCGAGGATCAGATCGAAACCCAGTTTGAATCCCTCGTGCACCGCGTGATGGATGGTGTCGATCGGAATACCCTCGCGCGCCCAGCCTTCCGCGCCGATTCGCAACTGCTGGGTCTTCTCCGGGATATCGCTGCCGTCGAGCATGCTGACCGCGAGTTCGAGGCAGGTGCGGGTGATGGTCGTGATATCACCGTTGATCGCCTCGCCCGGTAACGTCCGGCACGGGGCGACGTTCTCGATGAAGTGGCCCACCATCTTTCGGGAAAGCGCGCGGACATCCTTCAGTGACGAAGTGACCGGCTGGCCCGAAACAGTCAAGTCCGGCTGGGCTGTACTGGCGATGGTCATCGTGAACTCCCTTTCGTCCCCGCACCCGGCGAAGCACATCACGGTAGCGCGCTCGCGGCGCCGATCGCGTGGGCGCGAAACGGTTTCTGAGATCTGTCGAAGCGTGACCGAGCTCACCTGTGATCGTTCACAGCGTCGATGGTGTATTCGTGAATCCGCCACGGTGAGCTGGACAAACGTCCGAGTTTCGAGCGGCGTTGTGCTACGGGGCGATCTCGGCGGCCGCTGCGGCGTCGACGAGAACGAGCGCGAGTTCGATTCCGGCCTTGAGGATCGAATCGGCGTCACGCCCCGGCACCGGGCAGCGCTCGGTGGCGTCGGGAACGTCCACCCCGCTTCCGCATTCCTCCTGCGGGCCCATGCGCATGCCACTCCTCGTCGTGACGTTTCTCCGAGTATCGACGGTACGTGCCGCCGCCGTGGCGTTCGACCCCGTCGCCGCGTTTCATTGAGAGAACGAACCACGGTCGCCCAGGATTGTGAATCCTCCCTATTGCGTTCGCCGTCGCGCGCCGTCGCCGATCCGGGCGTTCCGGCCCGGCGCACCGCGCCCGCGTGTTTCCATTTTCATAGAACAGGTTCCAACGGGAGGTCGCGAATGGCCGCACCCTCGATCCCTCCGGGTTTCGATTTCACCGACCCCGATCTGTGGGCGAAACGCAGGCCCGCGGCGGAATTCGCCGAATTGCGGCGCACCGCGCCGATCTGGTGGAACGCCCAGCCCGACGGCGTGAGCGGTTTCGACGACGGAGGCTACTGGGTGGTCACCAAACTCGCCGATATCAAGGAGATCTCCCGGCGACCGGAGGTGTTCTCCTCGGCGGTCAACTCCGCGATCATCCGGTACCAGCCCGAGATCACCCGCGCGCAGATCGATATGCAGCGCCTGGTCATGCTGAATATGGATCCGCCGGAGCACACCCACAATCGCCGTATCGTTTCGAAGGGTTTCACCCCGCGCGCCGTGGAGAGTCTGCGCGCCGCGCTCACCGAACAAGCCGCGAGAATCGCGCACGAGGCGCGACGGTCCGGCGGCGGCGATTTCGTCGAACTCGTCGCCTCCGAACTTCCGCTGCACGCCATCGCGGAACTGCTCGGCGTGCCGGAGCAGGACCGCAAGAAGCTGTTCGCCTGGTCGAATCAGATGATCGGCGCCGACGACCCGGAATTCGCCGCCGACAGCCACACCGCGCAACTCGAATTGAGCGGTTACGCCTGGAATATGGCCGAGGAGCGTCGCCGCTGTCCGGCCGACGATATCGTCACCGCGCTGGTGCACGCCGATATCGACGGTGAACATCTCGGCTCCGACGAATTCGCCCTCTTCGTCATCCTGCTCGCGGTCGCGGGCAACGAGACCACCCGCAACTCCATCACGCACGGGATGAAGGCGTTCCTCGATCATCCGGACCAGTGGGAACTCTACAAACAGCGGCGCCCGCGCACCGCACCCGACGAGATCGTCCGATGGGCCACCCCGGTCGCCGCGTTCCAGCGCACCGCCACCCGCGACACCGTGCTGTCCGGGGTGCCGATCGCGCGGGGTCAGCGCGTCGGCATGTTCTACAGCTCGGCCAATTTCGACGAGGACGCGTTCGTCGACCCCTTCACCTTCGACATCCTGCGAAACCCCAACCCGCACGTCGGTTTCGGCGGCGCGGGCACACACTACTGTCTCGGCGCGAATCTGGCCCGCCTCGAGATAGACCTGATGTTCGACGCGATCGCCGACGCCATGCCCCGCATCACCCAGGCCGCCGAGCCCGAACACCTCCGTTCGGGCTGGATCAACGGCATCAAACACTGGCAGGTCCGGTTCGACTGAACCGCTCGCCGGAGCACTACTCCGCGAAATTCGTACACTCGAACTCATGACCCCGCGGACGCACGTGACCGTCCTGCCGCCGAGCCTGGTCGAGATGGCCACCAGGCACGTGCGGTCCGCCGTGCTGAGCGGAGCACTCGAGCCGGGGGAGCGGATCATCGAGGAGACGCTGTGCGCCCGGCTCGGGATCAGCCGGGCTCCGGTGCGCGAAGCGCTGCGACTGCTCGCGCAGGAAGGTCTCGTCGAACATCTGCCGCGCCGTGGTTTCCGGGTGCTCGTGTGGTCGGCCACCGACATCCTGCAACTGTTCGAACTGCGCAGAGTCCTGGAACGTCACGCCATCGAGAGCGCGCTGCCGCTGCCCGCGCACGGTGACCCCTTCGGCGCGGTGCGCACGGCACTCGACGAGATGCGTGCCGCCGACGTCTCCGACGACACCCTCGAACGCGACAACGCGCACCGCCGCTTCCATCTCGAGGTCGTCGCCCTGGCGGGAAATCATCAGCTGAATCTGGCCTACGCGCCGGTCCTGCTGAAATTGCAACTGCCGATGGCACGCAACCTGCGCGAGGAAGCCCGCGTCGCCTCCCGCCGCAACGGCATCCGACGGCACGCCGAACTGCTCGAATCGCTGGAATCCAACGATCCCGACATCGCCTGCGCCGCCCTCCAGCGCCATGGCGAACTGACGTATCTGAACCTGGACATCTGCTGAAGGGCCGATGGATCCCGCGTGGCCACCGCGCCCGTTGTCCTGCGGCTCGCGGACCGTGTCGGTGGGCACCGGTAGCCTGCTGCTCGTGCCGTATACCGCTCCCGTCGATGTCCTGCTCCTGCTCGCGCGCCGCGGGGAGGTGCTGCTCGCCCGTCGGCAGAACACCGGGTATTCGGACGGAATGTGGAACCTACCGAGCGGCAAACTCGAGGACGGCGAAGACGTCGTCGCGGCCATGATCCGCGAGTCCGACGAGGAGATAGGGCTCCGGCTCGAACGCGAGGACCTCCGCGTGGTCTCGACGGTGCACTGGCGGACACCGGAGGGCGGCGGCCGGGTCGGGTTCTTCTTCACCGCGGACCGCTGGGACGGTGAGCCCGAGAATCGCGAACCGCACAAGTGCTCGGACCTGCGATGGTTCCCCCTCGACAGACTGCCCGCCGAGACCGTTCCCTATACCGCCGCGGGCATCGACCTGTACCGGCGCGGTGAGAATTTCGGTGTGCCCGGATGGGAAACCGCGATCCGCTGACGCTGCCCGTCCACCCGGGCCGACGTCGCCGCACGAGAATCGGCATTGCCGTCATGCGATTCTTGTGACGTGGACTCGGACGCGGCGGAACTCCTCGACATCCTCGAACAGGTACTGGCCCACGTTCGGTCCGGTCCCCAGGATCTGGTCTGGCAGTCGCGCTACGAGGACGAGGCCGAACTCGTCGCCGATCTCACCGAACAGTGCCAGCGGATCCGCCGGGGCGATCGGATTCGCCTGCGCTACCTGAGAACTCTGTTCCTCGCCACCGGCCCCCTGTGCGAGATCGCCGCGAGCAGCGGATGGCTGGAATCGTTCACGGCTCTCGGCGCGCGATTCGACCGGGTCGCGGAAGGCGGCCGACCTCGCTGAGGAGTCCGCGAGCCGGCGGTCGGCGTTGGTGACTCGGCCCGGTGTGCCGGAGAGAACGCCCCTCCCTTTCGTCATCGACCCTTCGCGGTCGGCCCGCTGATCGAATCCGGCATGGACGCGGCGCTTACGCGCGCGGTGGTACGCCCCTCGATATCTGCTAACACAGCGGATACATTCGGAGACCATCGGCTTCACACATTCTGTCGACAATCGACAGATGCTGAATCCCGGGCCTACGGTGGCGGAGATCCTCGCGTCGCACGAAAGTGGCAGTGGCGCACCGACCAGCACCGCGGCGCGTGTCGCGGATGCGATCGCGGCGCGCGGTGACGACGGCACCTGGATCACCCCGGTGCCGCGCGAACAGTTGGTGGCGGCGGCCGCCGCGATCGAATGCAGGCCGGGCGCGCGCACCCTGCCGCTGTACGGAGTTCCGTTCGGAGTGAAGGACAGTATCGACGTCGCCGGCTGGCCGACGACGCTCGCGTGTCCCGATTTCTCCTACATCGCCACCGAGACCGCCCCCGCGGTGCAGCGACTGCTCGACGCGGGCGCGCTGTTCGTCGGCAAGACCAATCTGGACCAGTTCGCGACCGGATTGAACGGCACGCGGACGCCGTATCCCGTTCCGCGCAGCGTCTTCGGCGGCGACCTGATCTCCGGCGGCTCGAGTTCAGGCTCCGCGCTGGCCGTCGCGCTCGGACAGGTGCCGTTCTGCGTCGCCACCGACACCGCCGGGTCGGGCCGGGTTCCCGCCGCGCTCAACGGCATCGTCGGCTGGAAACCCTCACGGGGACTGATCAGCACGGTCGGGCTCGTCCCCGCCTGCAAGTCACTGGACTGCCTGACGCTGATGGCCTCGCGGATCGAGGATCTGGATCGGGTGTTCGAGGTCATCGCCGCGCCCGATCCGGACGACCCGTGGAGCCGCGCGCGCGGCCCCCGCTACCGCGGTGAGCGCATCCGCATGGGGTTGCCGCCGGAATCGGAACTGGAATTCTTCGGCGACGACGCCTTCCGGGTCGCGCACCTCGGTATCCGCGAACGCCTCGGCAGACGCGGATTCGACACCACAACCACGACACTGCGACCGTTCCTGGACGCGGGCGAACTGCTGTACCAGGGACCGTGGGTCGCCGAACGGCTGGTGGAATTCGGCGACTTCCTCGCCGAGAAGCCGGAGTCGATCCTTCCGGTGATCCGCGAGATCTTCACCAGCGGTTATCAATTCAACGCCGTCGATGTCTTCCGCGCCCAACAGCGACTCCAGGAGTTGCGCGCAGTGGTCGGACGGATGTGGGCCGAGATCGACGTCGTCGTGGTGCCCACCCTCGGCACCACCTTCACCGTCGATCAGGTCGAGGCCGATCCCATCCGCACCAATACGATGCTCGGCCACTACACCCACTTCGGCAATCTGCTCGACCTCACCGCCGTCGCGGTGCCGATGGGAACGGCCGCCGACGGCCGCCCGGTCTCGGCGATGGTCTTCGGCCCGGCGCAGTCCGACGACACCGTGCTCGCCGCGGCCGCCCGGATGCTCGACGAGCCGCGCCCGGTCGAGGCGCACATGGATGTCCGGCTCGCACAGAAAGAACGAAGATGACCGCACCCCAGCACATTCCGGCGACACCGACCCCCTTCTCCTTCGATCCGAGCACCACCGCCCTACTCGTGATCGATATGCAACGCGACTTCCTGCTACCCGGCGGATTCGGCGAAAGTCTCGGCAACGATGTGGAACTGCTGCGCAGTGTGATCGACCCGCTGGCCCGGCTGATGACGGCGGCACGGTCGGCGAACATCCCGGTGATCCACACCCGCGAAGGTCATCTGCCCGACCTGTCCGACTGCCCGCCCGCGAAACTCCGTCGCGGCAACCCCTCCCAGCGCATCGGTGATCCGGGACAGTTCGGGCGCATCCTGGTACGCGGCGAGTACGGACACGACATCGTCGACGAACTGGCCCCGCTGCCCGACGAGGTCGTCATCGACAAACCCGGCAAGGGCGCGTTCTACGCCACCGAACTCGGCGCGGTACTGGCGCGGAACTCCATCGAATCGCTGCTGGTCACCGGTGTCACCACCGAGGTGTGCGTGCACACGACCGTGCGCGAGGCCAACGATCGCGGCTACGAATGCCTGGTCGTCTCCGATTGCGTCGGTTCGTATTTCCCGGAATTCCAGCGCGTCGGACTGGACATGATCGCCGCCCAGGGCGGCATCTTCGGATGGGTCGCCGATTCGGCGACCGTCATCGACGCACTCGCCTCATCGACCCCAGCGCATACCTCCGCGTAGCGAAAACGACAGCATAAGGAAAGCCGATGTCCGTCGATACGAAACTCCCCGACGAATCCAGTTCCGTCGCCAAACTGTCGCTACCGTGGTGGACTCGAGGGGATACGAACGCCTTCTTCGGGCTCTCGTTCAATATCCTCGTCAATGTCCTGACCCTCACCACGCTGTCCATCGCGGTGGTGAAGATCCCCAGCGGTGACGTACTCGGCACGGTACTGCCCGCGCTCGGCGTCGCCCTGGTCCTGGGCAACCTGTACTACATGCTGCTGGCGCGCAGGCTGGCCAGGCGCGAGAACCGCGACACCGTCACGGCGCTGCCGTACGGGCCGAGCGTCCCGCACATGTTCATCGTCGTCTTCGTGGTGATGCTGCCGATCTACCTGAAGACCAACGACGCGTTCCAGGCCTGGTCCGCCGGTTTGGCGTGGGCGTTCATGATCGGCGTGATCGTGATGATCGGCGCGTTCGTCGGCCCGTTCATCCGCAAGATCACCCCGCGCGCCGCGATGCTCGGCACCCTGGCCGGTATTTCCATCACCTTCATCGCGATGCGGCCCGCCGCCCAGATGTGGGAGGCGGCCTGGATCGGGCTCCCGGTGCTGGCGATCATCCTGATCGGCTTCTTCACCGACGCCAAGCTGCCGGGCAATATCCCGGTCGGACTCGTCGCACTGCTCGTCGGCACGGCCATCGGCTGGATCGGCGGCTACATGTCGGCTCCCGATGTGTCCGAAGCCGCGCGTGATATCGCGCTCGGCCTGCCGGATCTGCGCTTCGACCTGCTGTTCGACGGTTTGAGCAATCTCGCGCCGCTACTGGCCACGGCGATTCCGCTCGGTGTCTACAACTTCACCGAAGCCATGAGCAATGTGGAGAGCGCCGCCGCGGCCGGGGACAACTACAACCTGCGCAGCGTCCTGCTCGCCGACGGCCTCGGCGCCATCATCGGCTCCGGATTCGGCTCGCCCTTCCCGCCCGCCGTGTACATCGGGCACCCCGGCTGGAAGGACGCGGGCGGGCGCACCGGATACTCGCTCGCCAGCGGCGCCGCCATCGGATTGATGTGTTTCCTCGGCCTTTTCGGTGTCCTGTCCACCATCCTGCCGATTCCGGCCATCGTGCCGATCCTGCTGTACATCGGTCTGCTGATCGGCGCCCAGGCCTTCCAGGCGGTGCCACGGCTGCACGCGGTCGCGGTGGTCGCGGCCCTGCTGCCCAACCTCGCGGAATGGGCGGTCGGACAGATCGACAACGCGTTGAGCGCGGCGGGAACCTCGGCCGACAAGATCGGCTCGGACGCGCTCGGTCAGGCCGGTGTCGTCTACGACGGTCTCAAGACACTGGGTTCGGGCGCGGTCCTCGCGGGCCTGGTCCTCGGCGCGATCGTCACCTTCGTCCTGGACAAACGGTTCGTCGCGGCGGCGATCGGCTCGGCCGTCGGCGCTGCGCTCAGCTGGATCGGACTCATCCACGCGCACGAAGTCGATTGGGCGGCAGCGCCACAGGTCGCCCTGGGCTACCTGTTCTTCGGCCTGGTGTGCCTGGCCTACTCGTTCCTGCCGAGCGCGAAGAAGGCGCCACCGGCGGAACCGGAGGAGAAGGCCGAACCGGAGGTCGCGACGACGACCTAGTGAACGACATGAGCGCCGCCGCATCCGGTTCGGGTGCGGCGGCGCTCACGTGTGGTCACCAGGTGCGCTGATCGTCTCCGTCGTCGTCGGCCCGGTCGGCGGCGTGCGCGTGTTCGCCACAGGAGCGATCGATATCGCGGCCGATGCGGGCGTGCGCGTCGCTGAGCGCGTCACCGAGGGCGGTCGCGTGTTTCTGCGCGTCGCGGAACCGGTGCGCGGTCCACACCGCGTCGATGCCGTTGAGTGTGCCCTCGGTGGCGCATTCCTGTGCCCACCGGTCGAGCAGCCAGTACAGTCGCCGCTGTTCGTAGGCCATTTCGGTGAGGGCGCAGACGAATTCGTAGCGCCTGTCCAGATCGGCCGAGTCCAGCTGGCCCGAATGTTCCACCGCGTCGGTGAGATAGCGCCCGACGGTGCCCATGAGTTCGATGGCCTGCGCGACCCGGGTGGGCGGATACGACCAGCCCTGGTCGGTGAAATAGCCCATCGCTTCCTTGGTCGCCGCCGCACACGCCAGATCCTCGGCCGTCGGTTGCCGCGCAACGTCACTGGTCATGTCGGCACTGTAGGGGTCCGATTCGCGCGCCGGGGTCGATGACTCGCCGGGGAGCCGTGCGCGGTTCGCCGCGTCGCCGCTGCTGCCGTCGCCGCGCATATATCAGCTGGCCTGTCGCGCGGGAACGGCCCAGAACTCCGTGACAGCAGGCAATTCCATGGTGTCGGCGAAGGGGTCGGCGCGTAGCCGGGCGATGAATTCGTCAATCGACGCGTATCCGGCGCGGGCGATACTCGCCAGCAATTGCTCGGCCGGGGTGCATTCCTCGATACCGCTCATGGTGGTCCTTCGATCAGAATCTACGCCGCAACGGTCTTGTGCTGGTCAGGTGGGGTCGGGTGAAGCCTGAACCCGTGAACCCCACCTGACCTACTCAGCGATGACGGGTGCGTTGGGGGCTTCGCTACCCATCCTGCAACCCCGGGGTTACCGAGGTGAACCCACCGTATGCCACAAGCTTGCTCTCGCGGGCCGGTTCGGGCGAAGTACACGATCTCGTAATCTGTCCGCGACAGACCTCGCAGGGCGCCGACCGGTCGGTTCGCGACGGCGCGCGCGGCACGCGGGTAGCGCCGACGGCGGCCACGCTGCTGTTATCGTCGTCGCTTGTCGGATGACAGCTACCTCTGGGCATACGACGCTCGATCGGAACGCGCCCGATTTCGCCCCCGTTGTCCCGCGGAGGTTCGATGAGCACGCCAGATCTGATCTTCACCGGTGGTCCCGTCATCACCGTCGATCCCGACCGTCCCGTGGCGAGCGCCGTCGCGGTGACCGGCGATCGCATCACCGCGGTCGGCGGCGAGGAGGTGCTGGCGACCCGCGGTTCGGGTACCGAGGTCGTCGACCTGCGCGGGCACTGCCTCATGCCGGGGTTCGTCGAAGCGCACACCCACCCGACGCAGGACCAGATGCTGTACTCCGACACCGTGATCGACATCCGACCGGTCACCACCTGCCCGACCGCCGACGAGGCGCACGCCACGATCACGCGCACGGTGGCGAACGCGCCCGCCGGTCGTCCGCTGATCTTCTACGGCGTGGATGTCCTGTTGCAGACCGGGTTTCCGGAACCGACACGGGAATGGCTGGACGAACTCGGACCCGATCGGCCGATCATCGTGTGGCAGAACTCCGGTCACCTCGCCTGGGCCAATTCGGCGGCGCTCACCCTGGCCGGCCTCGACGCCGACACCCCCGATCCGGTGGGCGGATCGTTCGAACGCGACCCGCACGGCAGACCGACCGGCAAGGTCTACGAGGCGCCCGCCGTTCTCGCCGTGGTCGCCCCGATCCTGGCCGGGGAACTGACGGGCCCGCAACTGCTCGCCCGTCAGCACGCCGATCTGGCGGCGCGCGGGGTCACCCTGTGCAGCGATATGGCGTTCTCCGACCAGATGCGCCCGCTCACCGCCGAGCTGTACCGGCAGGGCCTGGCGAAGGTGCGCATGCGCGTGTACGAGATGTCGAGCGTCGACGGCGTGACCTACTGTCCGCTGAGCAACGGCGACGATATGTTCCGTCAGGTCGGCATCAAACTGTGGGTGGACGGGTCGCCGTGGATCGGCAATATCGACATCTCCTTCCCGTACCTGAACACCCCGGCGACCGCCGCGCTCGGACTCGGACACGATCATCGCGGACATTCCAATTACACCGAGGAACAACTGTTCTCGATCGTGCGCGCCTACTATCCGCTCGGCTGGCAGATGGCGTGTCATGTCCACGGCGACAACGGCGTCGACATGATCCTCGATGTCTACGACGAGGTACTCGGGCAGTATCCGAGGTCCGATCACCGTATGCGACTGGAACACTGCGGCGCGATGACGAGCGCGCAGTTCGAACGCGCGGCACGGCTCGGGATCACGTGCAGCCTTTTCGTCGACCACCTCTACTACTGGGGCGACGTCCTGGTCGACGATCTGTTCGGCCCCGAGCACGGCGCGCACTGGGTGCGCGCCAGATCGGCGCTGGACGCGGGCATGCGGATCTCGTTCCACAACGACAGTCCGGTGACCGAGGAGGAGCCGATGCGCAATATCGCCGCGGCCGTCACCAGGACGTCGCGCTCCGGGCGCGTTCTCGCCCCCGAGGAGCGCATCTCCATCGACCAGGCGTTGCGCGCCCAGACCATCGACGCCGCCTACCAGCTCTTCGCCGACGACATCACCGGTTCTCTCACGCCCGGCAAGTACGCCGATCTCGTTGTCCTCGAACATGATCCGCGTGTGGTACCGGCCGAGGACCTGGCCGATGTCGCGGTGCTCGGCACCTATCTGAACGGTGTGCGGACCTTCTCGGGCTGAATCCGCCGTCGGGGACTCAGTACGGAGTCGCCCGGCTCGACCACTGCGCGGCCAGCTCCCCGGCCCGTGCGGTGGGGAAGGAGATCCTGGCCGGATCGCCGTCGGAGGTGTAGCGCCGCTCCGGGGTCTCGGCGAGCCGATCCAGCCAATACGCGGAATCGAAATCGACCTCGCCCCGCCCGGATCTGATCCGAGGCACCGCGATCGGGTCCACCGGTCCGAACGGGGACGGCGCGGGCCCGGCACCGACCAGCATCACGGCCTCGAACGAGTACGAGGTCCCCGCCCAGCTGCCCTGCCTGGCCAGGGACCGATCGGCGGGAGCGAGACCGAACGGCAGCGCCATGGTGCGCACCCGGACACCGGAAACCTCGATGGCACGGACGTTCTCGGCCAGTTCACGCTGCACGCCGTCACCGTCCAGGCGGGCCAGCGCGGCGTGACCGGCGGTGTGCGCGCCGATCTCGTAGCCGTGCGCCGCGAGCCAGGTCAACGCGGGAGCGCCGAGGGTGAACGGGTCGTCGTTGACGTAGAGGGTCGCGGTCGGGCCGAAATCGGGACGGCTCGCGCCGAATTCCTCGAGAATGCCGATCGCGCATTCCGGCGTCGGCCGCCCGTCCGGTGTGAAGGCGAATTGGCTGACGGTGGAATCGTCGAAGGTGAGAACAACCGGGTGGGTACCCGCGGGAATATCGATGCGACCGGAAATGTAATCGGCGGCGGTCACCGGGCGATAGCCTTCCCGGTACAGCCGGTCGAGTTCGGCGCGGAATTCCTCGGGGGTCTGATCGTATTCGCCCGCCGGATTCGCGCTCACCTGGTGGTACATCAGGATCGGCACCGCGCCCAACTCGTTCGCGGCGACCCCGGCCGGGTCGACGAACGTCGGCGTGGGTTCGGCGACCGTCGTCGAGACCTGTTGTTCGGGAGCGGATTCGGGAGTGGGCGCGGTCGCGCATCCGGCGACCGCCGCGACCAGCAGCGACATCAGGATGGGTCGTATTCCGGGGACCGTTCGCACCGCCATCGGGGTGACGGTACCCGCCGGATGAATTTCGTTCGCGGGATATACGCGAAAACCACGACGCGACCGAATATGCCGGGGATAGTGGGAACACTCGGTACGAAAGTTGGTGTGGGCGTTGTTGGAAAGTGTCCGGCAGCCGGGCCGTCGGCGGCTGGTGTCGGTGGCGGTCGCGGTCGTGTCCTCGGTGGTGATCGCCTCGGTGATAGTCGGAATGAGAACCGAACCCGACGGGCTCACGGTGACCGGTCTGCCGGAAGGGATCGTCGGGGCCGCGCAGCTGAACGCCCTGGAATTCCGGGTGGACACGCGAGGACACGACGCGAAGGAACTGCGTCTGGAACTCGACGGTGCCCCGGTCGCGGGCACGGTCGACGGCGATGCCGTCGTCTTCCGCCCCGGCCCGCTCGCCGACGGGGAACACCGGCTCAGCGCGGAGATCCCGCGTGGCGGACCGTCCGGGTGGTTGCGCGCGGGCCCCGGTTTCGACGAGACCTTCACCGTCGACACCGCCGCTCCCCAGGTGGAACTGGCCCCGACCGCGCCCGTGCGTTCCTATCGGGAGCCGGTTTCGGTGCGCGGCAGGATCATCGGCGCGCAGCGTGCCTCGATCGGGTCCGAACCGGTACCGCTCGCCCCCGACGGCACATTCGACATCACCCTGTCGCGCGCGCCGGTGCGCGCGGAGCTGGTCGCGCTGGACGCGGCGGGTAATTCGACCACCGTTCCCCTCGCCGCCGCGGCCGCGGTTCCCCGGATCAGGGCCGTGCACGTCACGGCGCACGCCTGGTCACACGAAGGGCTGCGCGAGGATGTCCTCGAACTGGCGCGGTCCGGGCGCATCGACACCGTCCAACTCGACATCAAGGACGAGGACGGCGTGGTCGGCTACGACTCCCAGGTGCCGCTGGCACGGGAATCCGGTGCCGTCGAGGCGATCTACGACGCGCCGTCGGCCCTGCGCGTGCTGCACGACATGGGCCTGCGCGTGGTGGGCCGGATCGTCGCGTTCAGGGATCCGGCCGTCGCCGAATGGGCGTGGCACGCGGGCCGACCGGACTGGGTGATCCAGAATCCGGGCGGGCAGCCGTACTCGAGCAAGTACGGCCCGATCGCCTTCACCAATTTCGCGCATCCCGAGATCCGCCGCTACAACATCGCTCTCGCGGTCGAAGCGGCGCGGCTGGGCTTCGACGAGATCATGTACGACTACATCCGACGCCCGGACGGCCCGGAATCGTCGATGGTATTCCCCGGCGCCACGGTCGACGCCGCCGTCTCCATCGCGGATTTCCTGGGGGAGAGCCGCGGCCCGGTGCACGACGCGGGCGCCTTCCAGAGCGCGGCGGTCTTCGGCATCGCCTCGACCCGGCCGCAGCAGATCGCCCAGGACATCCCCATGATGGCGCGGCACGTGGATTACGTCGCGCCGATGCTGTACCCGTCGCATTGGAACGCGGGGGAGTACGGCGTCGCCGACCCGAACGGACAGCCCTACGACATCATCGTCCGATCACTCGACGACTTCCGCAGGCAGACCGAGGGAACCGGCGCGAAAGTCGTTCCGTGGCTCCAGGATTTCAGTCTCGGGGTGAACTACGGACCCGCCGAGGTCCGCGCTCAGATCGACGCCTGCGCCGCCGCGGGTATCGACAGCTACTTCCTGTGGAGCCCGAACGTCCGCTACCACCTCTAGCGACTCGCGGCGCGAATTCTCCACCGGGTAAACGAGAAGCGCCGCGATCGCGTCGGCCCAGTAGCGCAGTGTCGTCGCCTCCGCTCGCGCGGAGTCGCGCAGCGGACGCGCCGCCGCCGTTCCGCGCAGCACCGCCACGGTCAGGTCGCGCACCTGGGGGTAGCGGGGATGGGTGACGATATCGGGGCCGAAGAGGTCGTCGATGACGCGGTACAGGTCGCGCCCGGCCCGGCGTTCGGCAGCGCGGAGCAGCGCGGCGAGCGCGGAATCACCGCGCGCCGCCGCCCACAGTTCGAATTCGGCCGTGGCGGCGGGGCCGGTCATCGCCTCGTACAGCGCGGTCAGGGTTCGCGCGATCGGGTCGCCGGGGTGGTCCCCACGTAGTGCTACCGCGCGCACGACCGCTTCGTTGCGTTCCACCAGGTGTGCGACGAGGGCACGGAGCAATTCGTCCAGGGTGGGGAAGTGGTGCAGCAATGCGCCACGGGTGACCCCGGCCGTCCGCTGAACCGCGAGGGTGGACAGCGCCGCGTATCCGCGCTCGATCAGCAGCGTCGTCGCGGCGTCGAGGATGCGCGCCCGCGTCGCTCGTTTCTGTTCGTCCCGCTTACCCGTCATCGGTTCCCTCGGTCGTAGCGTCCCGAGAATTTCACAGTCAATATTGACTGTCAAATGATCGTGGACGAGACTTCGACCCGTCGAATATTCCCCCGCCGAGTCCGGGCACGAGAGGAAAACCAGTGACAGACAACCGATTCCAGGCGGGCTCCCGCCCCGCGGCGTGGTACGAGAACTGGACCGAGACACCGGATTCGCGCTGGCACGACCGCGCGCGGGCGGAATCGGAACGCACCTACCCGACTCTCACCTACGAGGTCGACGGCAGGATCGCGCGCATCACCTTCGACCGGCCCGAGCAGGGCAACGCGATCACCCCGGACACACCACGCGACCTGGCGCACGCGGTGGAACGGGCCGATCTGGATCCGCGCGTGCATGTCATCCTGCTGTCGGGGCGCGGCAAGGGCTTCTGTGGCGGCTATGACCTGAGCATGTTCGCGGAGAACTCCTTCCAGGTTGCCGACCCCGCCGACGATGTCACCGGAACCGTGGTCGATCCCGTCGTGCAGGGCCGCAATCACGATCCCGCCGCGACCTGGGATCCGATGGTCGACTACGCCATGATGAGCCGGTTCAACCGCGGTTTCGCCAGTCTGCTGCGCGCCGACAAACCGACGGTGGCGAAACTGCACGGTTTCGCCGTCGCGGGCGGCAGCGATATCGCCCTGTTCGCCGACCAGATCATCTGCGCCGACGATACGAAGATCGGTTACCCGCCGACCCGCGTGTGGGGTATCCCGGCGGCCGGGATGTGGGCGCATCGCCTCGGTGATCAGCGTGCCAAGCGGCTGCTGTTCACCGGTGACTGCCTCACCGGCAAGCAGGCCGTGGAATGGGGTCTCGCCGTCGAGTCCTGGCCCGCCGACGAACTCGACGAACGCACCGAAGCGCTGGTCGCGCGCATCGCGCGGATGCCGGTCAACCAGCTCATGATGGCGAAACTCGCGCTCAACTCGGCCCTCTACTCCCAGGGCGTGCTCAATTCCGGCATGATCTCGACCGTCTTCGACGGCATCTCCCGCCACACCTCGGAGGGCTACGCCTTTCAGACGCGGGCGGCCACCGTCGGTTTCCGCGAGGCCGTGCGCGAACGCGACGAACCGTTCGGAGATCAGAAACGTTCCCGGTCGTGAGCGTGGTCGGCGTTCACATATCTCCTCGATATCGCGATATACGTCGGTAGGCTCGCCTGACCGGTCGCCGACGTGAGGCGACGCGCGTCCCCGGTCGAATCGGATCGATCACACGAATGTGAGAAGCAGGACGGATGGATATTCACGAGGTTGCGGGTTCGGGCATCGGCGAGCAGCGCGAATTGCTGGACAGCGGCGCCGTCTCGGTGACCGAACTCGTCGAGGCGACACTCGAGCGGATCGACAGGGCGAGCGAACTCGGCGCCTTCATCCGGGTACTGCGCGAACAGGCGCGGGCCGAAGCGGCGGCCCGCGACCGGCAGCGCGTCGACGGTACGGAACTCGGTCCGCTGCACGGTATTCCGGTTGCCGTGAAGGACGAGATCGATGTGGCCGGGGTGGTCACGACATTCGGCACCCGGGCCAATCGCACACCGGCCGCTGCCGATGCCGAGATGGTACGGCGACTGCGCGCGGCCGGGGCCGTCATCATCGGCAAGACCGCGATGCCGGAATTCGGCCAGTGGCCCTTCACCGAGTCCAGCACCTACGGGATCACCCGCAATCCGTGGGATCCGACCCGTTCGACGGGCGGTTCGAGTGGTGGGTCGGCGGCCGCGGTGGCCGCGGGGCTGGTCCCGGTCGCCCTCGGCGGCGACGGCGGCGGTTCGATCCGGATTCCGGCCGCCTGCTGCGGCCTGTTCGGGCTGAAACCGCAGCGCGGCCGGGTGCCGGTCGCCCCGCACGAGCACCTGTGGTGGGCGCTCGGTGTGGCGGGACCGTTGACGAGGAGTGTGCTCGATTCCGCGATCGTCTACGACGTCATCCGCGGCGGCGCCCCCGCCGACCGGTTCAGCGCCCCCGACCCGATCATGTCGTTCGAGGAGGCCGCGCGCCGAACCGACCGGGTGCTGCGCATCGGATACAGCACGCGCTCGCCGGTGCCGATGGTGAAACTCGATCCGGAGCACCGGCGTGCGGTGGAGGAGACGGCCGCGCTGCTGGCCGGGCTCGGTCACACCGTCTTCGAGGTCGACCCCGACTATCCCGATCCGACGCCCGCGTTCTTCCCACAGTTCTTCGGCGGTGTGCGCGCCGAGGCCGAGTCGGTCGAGTACCCGGAGCTGCTCGAACGACGTACCAGGGAGACCCTGCGACTCGGGGCCTGGGCGCGGCGCGGTGTGGTGGAACGGGCGATACGCAAGGGCGAGGCGCTCACCCGCAAGGTCGACCGGCTCTTCGACGAATGCGATCTGCTGCTGACCCCCACGCTCGCGATCCGCCCGCCCGCGGTCGGTGTGCTCGACGGTCTCGGCAGCGTCCGCGCCCAGCTCGCCGCGATTCCGATGGTCGCCTACACCGGTTTGTGGAACGTCACCGGCAATCCCGCCGCCTCGGTGCCCACCGGGGTCGCCGCCGACGGGCTGCCGCTGTCGGTTCAGCTGATCGGACCGGCCAACGGTGAGACCACGATCCTCTCGGCGGCGGCGCAGCTGGAGCGGGAACGTCCGCAGGCGCGTGCGCCGTACCGGATTCCCGGCTGAATTCGAGGACGAATGCCCTGGTGGGGGCCTCGCGCGCGGGCGGATGCCGCCGAACCGGACAACCCTGCGCAAACAGTGATGTGCGTCACGTCGTCTCGGTAGCCTGATCCCACCCGGCTGCTCGTTCCTGAACCGCGGTGGTCCAGCTCGTGCGAGGTGCCGTGGCTAGAAAGGCGCCTCGACCATGAGTTCCTCGTCGATACCAACCACCTCGCCGACCCTGCTGACCGGGCTCTGGCAGCGAAAACTCCCGCACTATCCGGACACCCCCGCCCGTTCCTGGTATCTGGCCGTCGTGGTGATCGCCTCGATCGCGCTGTACTACCAGCTGTTCGTCACCGGGGCCGTCGGCAACGAGCTGATCGACTACTTCGATCTGTCGTTCGCCTATTTCGTCTGGATATTCATCATCGGCGCCGCGTTCGGCGCGGTCGCGTCGGTGCTCGCCGGGCTGCTCGACCGATGGGGGCGAGCCAATATCGTCGCCTACGGCGTGGTGATCTGCTCGCTGCTGACGCTGTTCGCGGTGCCCGCGGTGACCACCAAGGAGGCCTACCTGGCCGTCTACATCCTGGTGAGCATCGTCGAGGGCGCGGTACTGGTGGCGACGCCCGCGTTGATCCGCGATTTCTCCCCGCAGCTGGGCCGGGCCTCGGCGATGGGGTTCTGGACGCTCGGACCGGTGATCGGCGCGCTGGTCACCACGGCGATCTCCACCCGCACCCTGGACGCGCATCCGGACTGGCAATTCCACTACCGGGTCTGCGGTGTGATCAGCATGGTGATCGCGGTCGTCGCGGTGATCGGTCTGCGGGAGCTGAGTCCGCCGCTGCGCGATCAGATCATGGTGTCGCTGCGCGACAAGGCGCTGATCGAGGCGCGGGCCCGTGGCCTGGACGTGAACGCGTTGGAACGTGACCAGTGGAAGCAGATGATGCGCCTGAACATCGTCGGCTCGGCGCTGGGTATCAGCCTGTTCCTGGCGTACTTCTACACGATCGTGTCGTTCCTGCCGGTGTACATGGCGACCAATTTCGGATTCAGTCCGTCCCAGGCCAACGCGCTCGGCAACTGGTACTGGGGGCCGAACGCCATCGCGCTCGTCCTGGCGGGAATCGCCTCGGACTATCTGAAGGTGCGCAAGCCGTTCATGATCGTGGGCGCGCTCATCAGCATCGTCGGCCTGTTCGTCTTCATCGGATTCACCGACAAGCCCGATACGGGGTATTACACCTTCGCCGGGGTTTTCGTCGTCATCGCGATCGGCACCGGTATCGCCTATTCGACCTGGATGGCGAGTTTCACCGAAACCGTCGAAGCGCGCAATCCGGCCGCCACGGTGGCCGGACTCGCGGTGTGGGGCGGCATCCTGCGCGGTGTGGTGACCCTGGTGCTGTTCGGGCTGCTGATCGTGGTGAACGCGGCGGGTCCGTTGGTGAACCACGGTCCGCGCCTGGGCGAGATCCAGGAGAAGTACGGCTCGGAGCTGGCCACCATCCAGACCGTCGGCACCGAAACCCTCGCCGCGTTGCAGAAGAATCCGGGCGATCAGGCCGCGCAGGTGCGGGCGCTGTCGGCGTTGAGCGGTGCCACACCGGAGCAGGTACAGACCACGCTGGCGCTGAACGCGAAATACCCGCAGGAATTGCAGACCCTCCAGGCGATCCAGCCCGAGACCCAGGCGAAGCTGGCCGAGAATCCCACCGACGCCACCGCCGGGCTCGCGGCCGTCGGTCAGGTCTCGCAGAAGTTCGGCATCCCGGTGGATCAGGCGATCGCGCGACTGACCGCGACTCAGCAAATTCCGAGGGATCAGCTGACGGTCGCCGCGACGGTCGGCCCGAAGGTGGCGACGGCGGCGTCGCAGTTGGCCGCCGTCGGCGGCATCGCACCCGACGACGCCGCCTACCTGGCCGAGTACGGTCCGGAAGTCGCTCAGGCCAAGGAGGATTCGCCCGCGCAGTGGGAACTCTGGTGGTGGATCTGCCTGCTGGCGCAGGTGGCCTTCCTGCCGTTCGTCTTCGTCATGGCGGGACACTGGAGCCCGAGGAAGGCGGCCGCCGCGGCGAAGGAACACGACGAACTGGTCCAGAGCGAATTGGCGGCACTCACCCCCTAGGAGAATCGCGATTGCTTCGTCGCGGTACTGGTTCTTTTGCCGAAGAGGTGCCACTCTTAAGCGGTGACACTATCTCCGGATAAATCGCCGGGTCCCGATCCCGCCAGCGACAAGCTGGACGCGCGGGTGTACAAGGTTGCGGGCGTGGTCGTGCTCGGCGCGATCATGTCCATCCTCGACATCACGGTCGTGACCGTCGCGATCCCCACCTTCCAGGCCGAGTTCGACACCAGCTACGCCATCGCCGCGTGGTCGATGACGGGCTACACCCTGGCACTCGCGACGGTCATCCCGCTGACGGGATGGGCGGCCGACAGGTTCGGCACCAAGCGCCTCTACATCATGGCGCTGACGTTCTTCATACTCGGCTCGCTGCTGTGCAGCACGGCCTGGAATATCGAGTCGCTCATCGCCTTCCGAGTGCTCCAGGGCATCGGCGGCGGCATGCTGATGCCGCTCGGCATGACGATCATGACCCATGCGGCGGGCCCGCAGCGGGTCGGTCGGGTCATGGCCGTACTCGGCGTGCCGATGCTGCTCGGCCCGATCAGCGGCCCGATTCTCGGCGGCTGGCTGATCGACACGTTCAGCTGGCACTGGATCTTCCTCATCAACCTGCCGATCGGCGTGGTCGCGCTGATCCTCGCTTTCGTCGTCCTCGATTCCGACCGTCCGGAACCGTCGGAATCCTTCGACTTCCTCGGCATGCTGCTGGCCTCACCGGGTCTGGCGCTGTTCCTGTTCGGCGTCTCCTCGATCCCGGAACAGGGCACCATCGCCTCGGCCAGGGTGCTGATTCCGGCGCTGCTCGGTGTGACGTTGCTGGTGCTGTTCGTGCTGCACGCGTTGCGCACCGAACATCCGCTGATCGATCTGCATCTGTTCCGCGACCGGGCGATGACCTTCGCGGTGCTCACCATGGTGCTGTTCGCGATCGCCTTCTTCGGCGCGGGCCTGCTACTGCCCAGCTACCTGCAACAGGTCAGGGGCGAAACCGCGCTCGCGGCCGGTCTGCTCATCGCGCCGCAGGGCATCGGAGCGATGATCACCATGCCGATCGCGGGGCGGCTCGTCGACAAGATCGGCCCCGGCAAGATCGTGCTGACCGGCATCACCCTGATGACCATCGGCATGGCGTTCTTCACCCAGCTCGAGGCCGACACGGCGTACCCGATCATGATGGTCGCGCTGTTGATCATGGGCTTCGGCATGGGCTGCACGATGATGCCGACGATGACCGCGGCCATCCAGACGCTGACGCATTCGCAGGTCGCCCGGGGTACGACGTTGATGAATATCGTCAACCAGACCTCCGGCTCGATCGGCACCGCGATCATGTCGGTGGTGCTGACCAACCTGCTCCAGGACAAGCCGGACGCGGGGGCCGCGATCGCGTCGAATACCGACCCGTCCCTGGCCGCGAAACTGCCGCCGGGCACCATCGAGTCCGGTTTCGATCAGGCCGCCGACGCGTTCGGTTCGACCTATGTCGTCGCCGTGGTCGTGCTCGCGCTCACCCTGATCCCGGCGTTCTTCCTGCCGAGGACCAGGCCGAAGAATCCGGAACTCGCCGCGGACACGCCCGCGGCGATGATGCACTGACGGGCGATGCGCTGAGAGCGTCGGCGTATCAGCCGGTATGAACGACCGAAATCCGGGTCGATGAGCGTCTATCGACGTCACCGACCCGGATTTCGGCGTTTCGCGGTCGTTCCGGCTCAGCCGTACAGCGCGACGAAGCGTTGTAGCGACCGCTCGATATCGCCCCGCACCGCCCGCGCCACACCCGCGCCGATCGGTCCGAACAGCGGCGCTCCGCCGAGTGCGATGTCGACGGTGACCTCCGAGCCCGCCCCCTTCGGCGCGACCCGGAGTTCGAGGCCGAGTTTGGTGCCGCCCTTGCCCGCGCCGCTGAGCGCGAGTCGGCGGGGCGGTTCCGCCGCGTCGACGGTCCATGTCACCCGGTTCCGCAGACCTTTCACCGTGGCCACTCCGACGAGTTTCGTGCCCTTGGTCAATTCGGCGGGGACCTCGCCGCGCCACGCCTCGTGCATGGTCAGCCATTTGTCCAGATCGGCCAGGTTCGAGGTGTGCGCCCACGCCTGTTCCGGCGGAATCGGAACGTCGACGGAGACCTTCAGCTTTGCCATGCGCGCATGGTATCCGGTACCGCGGGTTTGGGTATTCGGCCGCGCGACGGCCCATTGCGATCGATTGTGTCGTGCGTCACAGTGGAAATGTCTCGCCGTGCGGTCGTGTTGTAGAAGTTGCCACATCAACCAAAATGCAGCGACAGCACAGCAGAGGAGCGCTCCATGACCGCCGGAACCACGACCGCCCTGTCCGCGGGTACCTGGGTCATCGACCCCGCCCATTCGCTCGTCGGTTTCTCCGTCCGCCACCTGATGGTGAGCAAGGTGCGCGGCCGATTCACCGATTTCTCGGGCAAACTCGTCATCGGCGAGGACGGTTCGGCCTCGGCCGAGGCCGAGATCCGGATCGACTCGGTGACCACCGACAATCCTCAGCGCGACGCCCACCTGCGCACCGCCGACTTCTTCCACGCCGAGCAGTTCCCGGTGGCGAGTTTCAGGTCGACCGGCTTCCGGGTGAAGGGCGACGCGTTCGTCGTCGACGGAGACTTCAGCTTCCACGGCGTGACCAAGCCGGTCTCGCTCGAGGTGGAATTCCTCGGCGTGAATCCGGGCATGGGCAACGGACCCGTCGCCGGTTTCGAGGCCACCACCGCGGTCAGTCGTCGTGATTTCGGCGTGGATATCGATATGCCACTGCCGGACGGCGGCGGTGTTGTGGTTGGTGACAAGATCACCCTCTCCCTCGAGGTGGAAGTCGGCCTCCAGAGCTGACCCACCCGCACACGCGTATCCCGGCCGGGGTTCACCGAATTCGGTGAACCCCGGCCGATTGCTTTGTGTTCGCGGTGGGTACGGGCGGACATGTTTCCGTTCGGACGCGTGATCCGCACCGGCTCAACTTCTTTGCGTCTCATGGTTACGTCGTGCGTTCGCGAGGTTGCTGCTAGGGTGGGCGGGTCGTCGGGTTCCGGGCTGTGCGGGAGCGCTCCGTTCAGTTGGCGATCGATTGTCTGATCGCCTGTCCCACAGGCACTGTGGGTCGGGACTCGACCGGCGATGACCCGCGCCGCCCGGTCGCCGCTACGGGATTCGGAACCTCCGATCGTGAACGGTGAGGTGACCCGATCGCAGTGGTGTATCGAGGTGGGCATCGTGATCGGCAATATGTGTTCGGCAAATATGTATTGGGCAAACGTTCGGAAGGTGAGACGGAGTTCGGTGGCAGCAGGCTGTGGGATTCGACGCGGACCATAGGCAACTGGTTCTCGGGGGGAGGTTGAACCTGTCGACGACGAGAGAACTGATGAATGTGGATATCGCCGTAGTACTGCCATGGATCCTCGCCCTTGCACTCGTGCTCGCGGTGGCGGGGTTTTCGGTGAATACCGGAAGACGCCAGAGAGCCCGGATCGACGAGCTCGCGGCGAGACAGAGCGCGTACGAGGACGCACTCGAGGCGTTCGCGGTCAAGACCCTACCCGCGGTGGCCGAGGCGGTGCGGCGTTTCGAGCCCTCCGCTCCCGCCGTGGAAATTCCTGTGGGACTGGAGAATTCGCGACTGGCGCAGGGACTGCGCTGGATCGGCGAACGATTCGACGAGGATCTGCGTCGGGTGCAGACCGAGACCCGCGAGATGATCGCGCACGAAGCCGAGGAACAGGCCAGGCTGGTCATCAAGCACACCGAGTCCACGGTGCGATCGGAGGTCGCCACCTCGGCCCGTGAGGCGACCAGTGGCGCGGTGCGCTCCTTCGGCACCTCGGTGGTGAGTCTCGGCGCCGACGTGAGCCAGGTCGTGAGTGCCGCGCTGCGCGAACACCGCGACGACGAGGTCTACGCGACGCTCACCAGGATCGACCACACCGTGCAGCAGATGATCCGTCAGGCGCAGTCCTACGTGATCGTCTGTGGTGGCCTGCCGGGACGGCGCTGGCCCGCGCAGTCGCTGACCGATGTGGTCGGCGGCGCGGTCGGCCGTGTGCGCGACTACCTGCGCGTCCGGCCGAACCAACTCGACCGGGTCGTCATCAGCCGTGCGGTGGAGCCGTTGGTCCATACGCTCGCGACGTTGCTCGACAACGCGTTGCGCTATTCGCCGCCGACCTCTTTCGTCGACGTCAGCTTCCAGACCGGCCATCACGGCGTCACCGTCATCATCGACGACGCCGGTGTGCGCATGAACTCCGAGCAGATGGAGGAGGCCAGGCAGATCCTCGCGAACGAGCGTCCGGTCGACATCCACCAGCTCGGCCCGGCTCCCAAGGTCGGTTTCCCTGGTATCGCGGCCCTGGCGCGACGCTACGGATTCACCGTCTACATCGATGGGCCGAACGCCTACGGCGGTATGCGCGCCATGGTGTACGTGCCCGAGGCCCTGCTCGCCGCTCCGACCAGGTCCGACGAACCCCCCGCGCCCGCCGAACCCGAACCGCAGGTACTCGAACCGGCCCTGGTGCCCGCCGCAGCGGAACCGGCCAGTGAGGAGAGCGAATTCGCCGTGCACGACATCACCAGCGGTGGTCTGCCGAAGCGGCGCCGTCGCACGGTCGCGTCCGCGTCGTCGGCCCGGCCACGTACTGCCCGATCCGATAACGCGACGGCGTCGGGACCCGCTCGACCGGATATCGCCGCAGCATGGCAATCGGGTTCCAAGAGCGGCCGCGCCGCCGCGGACGACAACCCCGCGACCGCTCCGAACAGCATCGCGACCGAACACCCGGAAGGGACGACACCCTGATGAGCACACCGAACACGGCCGCGACCGATAACAGCAACAAGCTGGGGTGGTTACTCGAGGATCTGAACGTCCCCGGGGTGCGATTCGCGGTGCTGCTTTCCGACGACGGATTACGGATCGCGCACTCCGCGGGTATCACCCGCGACAACGCCGAGCGATTCTCGGCGGCGGCGTCCGGGCTGCGCTCACTGGGTAAGGCCCTCGGTGAGTTCTGCGGCGGACCGGAGACCAATCTGCGGCAGGCGATGACCGAATACGACGACGGGATGATCTTCATCACCGCGGCGGGTGAGGGTGCGCTGCTGGGGGTTTCGACCACCGGGGAGATCGACGTCAGTCTCATCGCCCACCGCATGAACGAGTTGGCGGCCAGAGTCGGTCACGAGCTAGGCAGCATGTCGCAGCGGAGAGCGGATAGCGACCGGCGATGACCAGATCCCGCCGCGATCCCGACCTGGTGCGCGCCTACGTGCGCACCGGCGGGCGCTTGCGCCCGACCCGCGAACTGGATCTGGTCACCCTGGTCATCGCGAAATCCGATCCGACGCCCGGCGCCGCGCCGGACGTCGTTCGGGTGATGAACCTGTGCAGCAGGCGCGGCGCGCTGTCCGTCGCCGAGATCGCGGCCTATCTGGATCTCCCACCGTCGGTGGTGAAGATCCTGGTCGCCGACCTGATGGACAGCGAGCATCTGGTCACACCGACCCCGGCCGAGAATCTGCCGGAGATCGCCCTGTTGGAGGAGGTACTCAATGGGCTCCGTGCTCTCCCGGCCTGAGCGCGCTGTCGACTACGTACCGGAGACGGTGACACGTTCGGTCAAACTGTTGGTAGCGGGCAATTTCGGGGTCGGAAAGACGACGTTCGTCAGCAGCGTCTCGGAGATCAAACCGCTGCGCACCGAGGAGACCATCACCGAGGCCAGTGTCGGTATCGACGATATGGTCGGGCTACCCGGCAAGGTGAACACCACCGTCGCCATGGATTTCGGGCGGATCACCTTGAATCCGCAACTGGCGCTGTACCTGTTCGGCACCCCGGGGCAGCAGCGATTCGTGCCGCTGTGGGAGGAATTGGCGCGCGGCGCGCTCGGCGCGCTCGTCCTGGTCGACACCCGCCGGATCGAGAAGGCCGACGAGGTGCTGTCGGTTCTCGAGGAGCGCGGGGTGCCGTATTCGGTGGCCGTCAACCGATTCGAGGGTGCGCAGAGTTATCCGCTCGACGAGATCAGGGACGCACTCGACCTGACCCCCGATACCCCGTTGACCGCGCTCGATGCCCGACATCGCGGCACCTGTCTACAGTCGTTGATCACCCTGGTCGAATTCCTGTTCCATCGCGTGGAGACTCGTCGTTGACCCTTTCTTCTGTCTCCGGGCGTTGCCCGGTGCCCCACGGATCGCCGATCGATACCGACGGCCCGCGGGTTTCTCTGTTCGACCCGGAATTCGCGCAGGATCCACACGGCGCCTATGACCGGATGCGCGCACGTTACGGTTCACTGGCCCCCGTCGAGCTCGCTCCGGGTGTGCCCGCCACCTTGGTGATCGGCTATCACACCGCCGTGCGCATCCTCAACGATCCCGAGCATTTCCCCGCCGACCCGCGTACCTGGCAGCGAGATATCCCGGGGGAGTGTCCGGTACTGCCGATGCTGGAGTGGCGGCCGAACGCCCTGCGCAGTGCGGGCGCCGAGCACACCCGCTACCGGCAGGCCAATGTCGAGGCCATCGCGGCCATGGATCTGCACGCGCTGCACGCGGTGGTCGAGCAGATCGCCCTTCCGCTGATCAACGGGTTCTGCGGGGACGGCGCCGCGGATCTGATCAGCCAGTACGCCTTTCCGCTCGCGTTCGCGGTGCTCAACGAGATGCTCGGGTGCCCGCCCGATATCGGGCAGCAGGTGGCCACCGGGATGGCGGCGATCTTCGACGGTGTGAACGCGGCGAAGGGCAATGTGATGCTCGCCGACGCGCTGCTCGAACTGACCGCGCGCAAACGCCGTGATCCCGCCGACGACATCACCTCCCGGCTCATCGCCCACCGGGCCGGGCTCGACGACGTCGAGATGGTCCACCAGCTCGCCACCCTCTACGGCGCGGGCATCGAGACGCAGCAGAACCTGATCGTGCACACGGTGCTGCTGATGCTCACCGACGAACGTTTCAGCGGCGGTATCCTCGGCGGCAGTCTGTCCACCCGCGACGCGATCGACGAGGTGCTGTTCAGCGATCCGCCGATGGCGAATTACTGTGTCACCTACCCGCGTCAGCCGATCCTCATCGATGATGCCTGGTTACCCGCGCACCAACCCGTCGTCGTCAGCATGACCGCGTGCAACAACGATCCGGCGATCACGACGCGGCGCGAGTTCTCCGACAATCGGTCGCACCTGGCGTGGGGTGTCGGCCCGCACGCCTGCCCCGCGCGTTCGCTGGCGTACCTGGTCGTGCAGGACGCCATCGACCAGTTGCTCGACGCGCTGCCCGAACTGAGTCTCGCGGTGGCGGCCGAGGAGTTGATGTGGCGGCCGGGACCGTTCCACCGCGCCCTGGTCTCGCTTCCGGTCGACTTTCCGAAATCGGCTCCGCTGTACGGGAATTGACAGATCGTCCGCGGCGTCCGTGGACATCGGGCGCCGCGGTCGACGGTCAGAGTTGGGTGAGCGAGGCGAGCAGAGCGAGCGCCGGGATGGTGCCCTGCGACGCGGCGGCTTTGACCATGCGGCGGTCGGTGGCGAGCAGGACGACGGCCGCCGCGACCATCGATCCGCACCCCATCACGATCAGCGCCCAGCCCGCGGCCTCGACCGAGCGGACGAGCAGGGCGCCGACGAATGTCCCGACGGCCAGGAAGAGATTGTAGAAGCCCTGGTTGAAGGCCCACGGGCGGACGGCGGCGAGGTCGGTGTCCGCCACCCCGAAGATTCCGCGATGCACCTGGGGGACGCCGAATCGCAGCGTCTCCAGGGTGAAGATGTAGACGTGGAGGACGGCGGCGAGAATCGCCAGGATCTGCACGATCGCGAGCAAGGGAACTCCTCTGGTGAACACGGCGGATTCGGTGCTGGGAGAACGGTAGCGCCGTGCCGGTCCGCCGTGGCGCGCCGCGCCGTTTTCGACCGTGGCGCGCCGTGCCGTTGTCGACTACCGCCTAGCCTCGTCGGCGCGGTAATCGCGCGCGACCAGCGCCAGGCAGGCCGCCGCCGCGAGCACCCCCGCGGCGAACATCACCGGGTAGCCGAGCCCCGCCCACCGGTGCAGCCAGGCCAGCAGAGCGGGGATCCCGAATCCGAGGTAGGACACGGAATAGAACACCGCGGTCAGCCCGGCGAGGTCGTCCGGGCGCGCGATCCGTTCGATCTCCTGGAGACCGGCGACCATGCCGATGCCGTAGCCCGCGCCCAGTACCACCGCGGTGAGGATCGTCGCCCACATGGTCAGGATGTGCGCGGCGAACACCGCCGACACCATGCCGCACACCACGAGTGACAGTGACACCACCGCGGCGCGGGCGGTGCCGGGCCGGTCGATCCGGCGCGCGACGGACTGGATCGCGACACCGCAACCCAGTGTGATCACGGTGATCAGGGCGGAGAACGCGATGGACGCACCGTGCACCCGGGGCGCCATCAGGGTCGGCATGACGGCATAGGCGGTGGCCGCCGAGGCGAAAAGCCATGCGGCCACCGGCAACACCACCCTGGCGAAACGCGGGTGGCCGCCCACCGGAATCCGCAGGTCGTCGCGCAGAAGACCGGGATCAGCGCGCGGGACCACCGTTTCCGGTGCACGGGAAACCCAGATCGCCGCGGCCGCGCACAGCGCCACATTGATCAGGTACGCCAGGGAATGCGGCCACGGCGCCCATTGCGCCAGTACTCCGGAAACACCGGCGCCGACCGCGAAGCCGCCGGTCAGGCTCATCGCCGACCGTCGGGCTCCGGTGCCGGTGCCGCGCACCGGGGCGAACGGCGGTTGCGACAGTTCCTCGAGCCAGCTGCTGCCCACCGCCATGGCGAGGCCGAGCGCGACACCGCACAGAATCCGTCCGGCCGAGAGCATCGGCACCGAATCCGCACCGCAGGCCAACAGCAGTGAACCCGTGGCCGCGATGACGGGAGCCGGTCGCATGAGCGGTTTGCGCCCGTACCGGTCCGACATCGGCCCGCCGATCAGCAGCGCGGGCACGATGCCGAGCACATACAGGAACAGGAGCAGGTCGACGGTCGTGACCGCGAGCCCGTTCGCCTTGTACATCACCAGCAGTGGCGTGAATTCGTTACCACCCCAGGCGATCGCGAACATCGAGGCCGCGACGGCCCGCCAGTGCCGCGTCGACGTCGCGACGGCGGGGGAGCGTAGGTCGGTGAGCGTGGCCATCACAGGCCCGAGAGGGATAGTCGGTGCACCGTGGACAGGTGCGCGACGAGCGCGGTGGCGAAACCGTCCGCGTCGCCCGCCTCGATCAGGTCCGCGAGTCCCGCGTGCTGGTCGATGATCGCCGCCATATCGGTGGCGCCCCGGTGCAGCGCGAGGCTGTTCATCCGGCGCTGCCGTTCTCGCAGTGAGTCGTAGAACCCGGCCAGCAGCGGATTGTCGGCGGCGACCACGTAGGTGCGGTGGAAGTCGGTGTCCTCCAGCGCGAATCGTTCACGGTCGCCGGACTCGGCGTCGGCTCGCTGCCGGTCCAGTGAGGCGCGCAGGGCCGCGATCAGCGTGGTGCGGTCGTGTACGGCCACCGCGCGCACCGCCGCCACCTCGACGACGTAGCGCGCGTGCGCGACATGTTCGGCTTCCGCCACCGGGATCGGCACGACGAGCGCCCCGCGCTTCGGGTAGAGCCGCATCCAGCCTTCGGTCTCCAGTCGCAGGAAGGCCTCCCGCACCGGCGTGCGCGACATGCCGAGATCGCTCGCGACCTCGCCCTCGCTGATCAGCTCACCGCCCGGCAGAACGCCCGTCAGGATCCGCTCCTTGACCTCGCGATAGGCGTGATCGGCTGATGAGTACGTCTTAGACACAAGTTGCATTCTAGGTTTCCGCTCGCCGGACGAACCGACCGGGGTGCGACACAAATACATCGCTGACAACTTGATCGTGCACAATGTTTCTGGAACGATCATCGACATGAGCACCCCGGTGACATCGGATCGAACATCGTCTTCCCGCTCGGTCGGGGTGATTCGCGTGATCGCCCGCCTGTGGCTGGGCGCGAGTCTCACCTTCGCCGGAATCAGCCATCTCAGCTTCTCCCGTCAGGAATTTCGCGCTCAGGTGCCCGCGTGGGTTCCGGTCGACGAGGATCTGGTGGTGCTCGCTTCGGGCGTCGTCGAGATCCTGCTCGGCCTGGCCCTGCTCTTCGCCGTCCGCCGGTGGCGGCCGATCGTCGGTGTCGTCGTCGCCGTGTTCTTCGTCGCGGTCTTTCCCGGCAATATCGGCCAGTGGCGCGAGCACGTGGACGCCTTCGGTCTCGACACCGACGGCAAACGGTTCACCCGGTTGTTCTTCCAGCCCGTCCTGATCGCCATCGCACTGTGGTCGACCGGCGGCTGGTCCTGGTTACGTGACCGATTCGGGCGATAGCGGCGCCCGGGTCACCGAGGGACGGGCTCGTGCCAGTTGTAGGTGAGTTCGGCCGCCCGCGACCACTGCCGGTATTCGTGCTCGCGCCGATCGGCCGCCGCCGAGGGCTGCCAGCGTGCCGCGGTGTGGCGATTGCGACGCAGGCCCGTCATATCGGGCCACAGCCCCACCGCGAGTCCGGCGGCGTAGGCGGCACCGCGCGACACCGTCTCGGAGAAGAGCGGACGTTCCACCGGAATGCCGAGTGCGTCCGAGATCTGTTGCATGAGCAGGTGATTGGAGGTCATGCCGCCGTCGACGCGGAGTTCGGCGAGCGCGTGACCGGAATCGGCGTTCATCGCGTCGACCACCTCCCTGGTCTGCCAGGCGGTCGCCTCCAGGACGGCCCGCGCCAGATGCCCCCTGGTGATGTAGGAGGTGAGTCCCGCGATGACGCCGCGTGCCTCCGCCCGCCAGCGTGGCGCGAACAGACCCGAGAACGCGGGAACCACGTAGCAGCCGCCGTTGTCGGCGACGGTGGCGGCGAGGGTCTCGATTTCCGGGGCGGCGTCGATCAGGCCGAGACGGTCACGCAGCCACTGCACCAGGGTTCCGGTGGCGACCATGGAGCCCTCCAGCGCGTACCTCGCCGGTTCGTCGCCGATCCGGAAGCCGACGGTCGTCAGCAGACCGTGGGTCGAATACACCGGTTCGGTTCCGGTATTGGCCAGCAGGAAACTGCCGGTGCCGTAGGTGCATTTCGCCTCGCCCGCCTCGAAACAGGTCTGCCCGAACAGGGCGGCCTGCTGATCGCCGAGGGCGGCCGCGATCGCGATACCCTTCGGCGCTATCGCGGTATGCCCGTATATCTCGGCGTTGGAACGGATTTCGGGAAGCATCGCCCGTGGCACGCCGAAGAAGGTGAGCAGAGGGTCGTCCCAGTCCAGGGTGCGCAGATTCATCAGCATGGTGCGCCCGGCATTGGTGACGTCGGTGACGTGCACGCCGCCGTCCGGGCCACCGGTCAGATTCCAGATCAGCCAGCTGTCCATGGTGCCGAACAGGATGTGGCCGCGTTCGGCTCGTTCCCGTAGACGTTCGTCCCGGTCGAGCATCCAGCGAATCCTGGGGGCGGCGAAATAGCCGAGCAGCGGCAGCCCCGACCGCCGGGTTACCTCGGCGGCCCCGGCCGAACCCGCCAGCCGGGTGACCAGGTCCTCGGTACGGGTGTCCTGCCACACGATGGCGTTACCCACCGGGACGCCGGTGCGGCGGTCCCACAGCACCGTCGTCTCCCGCTGGTTGGCGATCCCGATCGCGACCACCTGCGCCGGGGTGATCCCGGCCGCGCTGATCACCCGCCCGATCGACGCCTCGACATGCTTGCGGATCTCGGTGGCGTCGTGTTCGACCCGCCCCGCGGCCGGATACAGCTGCCGGTGTTCGCGCTGGACGATCGAAACCTGTTGTCCGGTGGCGTCGTAGAGGATCGCGCGACTGGAGGTGGTGCCCTGGTCGATCGCCATGACGAAGCGTCCCGTGCTCGCGGCGGCCGACATCATCGGGCCCCGGGCCGGGCGGCGGTCAGATCACGCGAAATCCCCGCGGCGGCGGCGGCGACCAGTTCGATCAGACCCGGTCGCGGCACGGTCCCGCGTTCGGTGATCCGGTCGATCGTCCCGACCAGTCCGATCGCCCCGACCACCCGCCCGCCCGCGTCCCGGATCGGCGCGGCCACCGAGGCCCGCTCGGAGGAGAACTCGCCGATATCGGTGGCGTGGCCACGCCCTCGCACTCCCGCCACCTCGGCGGACAGCGCGCGTGGCGCGACGAGGGTGCGAAGGGTGAACGCGGGCAGCGTCGCACCCGCGCCGCGTTCGGTGAGGCCGGGGGTGTACGCCAGCAGCACCTTGCCCAGGGCGGTGGCGTGCAGCGGCAGTTCGGCGCCGATGCGCAGGGTCTGCGCGGTGTCGTCCGGGCGGAAGACGTGGTGCGCGATCCGTACATTCGTTTCGTGCAGCGCCCCGATACGGACCGATTCCGCCGAACGCGCGGCGAGCGCGTCGGCCCGGTTCATCGAGTAGGACCGCAGCACATTGGTATCCAAGGGCCGGGAAGCGAGCCCGAGGGCGACAGCGCCGACCCGATACTTCCCCGACCCCGGCTCCTGCTCGATATACCCGACCCGCACCAGGGTGCGGAGCAGACCGTGCGCGGTGGTCTTCGGGAGATCCAGCGCGGCCGCCAATTCGCCGACGCCGATGCCGAACGGGGCCTCGGCCACCACGTTCATGATCGCGGCGGCCCGTTCGATGGATTGGATCGGCCCGGGCACGGTGTCCACTGTAGCGGGCGGAATGTCGATACCGTTCGACATTGTCGAACGGTATCGCTTGCCCGTGGGGGGCGGAGTGCCTACTTTCGGGTACGGCTCGCTCGGCGGGAACGCTCACACTCCGCCGTCGAGCGGAAACTCCTGCCGAAACGACCAGAAAGACGAATGCGCGCACCATGATTCGAGCCGGAAAGAATGTCGCCGCGGCCGACCGGTCGCCGTTCACCCCCGTCGCCCTCGGTCCGGAGCAGCGACAGCACGCCCTCGACACCATGGCGAGCACCGAACTCGACGTCCTGGTGATAGGCGCCGGTGTCGTCGGCGCGGGCACGGCGCTCGACGCCGTCACCCGTGGACTCACCGTCGGACTCGTCGAAGCCAGGGATTACGCCTCCGGCACCTCGAGTCGGTCGTCGAAACTGATCCACGGCGGACTGCGCTACCTGAAACAACTGGACTTCCGGCTGGTATTCGAAGCCCTGCGGGAACGATCACTGATCCTCGGCACCCTCGCTCCGCACCTGGCGAAACCGGTGGAATTCGTCTACCCGCTGGAACGGCGGGGCCTTGATCGTGCCTGGGTCGGCACCGGCGTCGGCGTCTACGACCTCCTCGGCGCGGGACGCGGCGTGCCGGGCCACCACCGCCACCTCGGCAAACGCGCGACACTGGCCCGCTTCCCCGGAGCCAAACGCGGCGCGGTGCACGGCGGAGTGAGTTTCTACGAGGGCCAACTCGACGACGCCCGCCACACCATGATGTTGTCGCGCACCGCCGCCTCGCACGGCGCGCTGGTCGCCTCGAGCGCGCGGGTGGTCGATTTCCTCCGGGAGGACGGCCGCGTCGTCGGCGCGCTCGTCCACGATCTCGAATCCGGGCGATACCTGCGGGTGCGCGCCGCCCGCACCATCAACGCGGCGGGCCCGTGGACCGACGAACTCCAGGACGTGCTAGGCACACCCGGCGACTTCCGGGTCCGCACCTCCAAGGGGGTGCATATCGTGGTCCCGCGTGACCGCATCGATTCCGAGACCGGCCTGATCACCGAAACCGAGAAGAGCCTGCTGTTCGTCATCCCGTGCCCGTGGAGCGATCAGCACTGGGTCATCGGCACCACCGACACCGACTGGGAACACGGCCCGGCACATCCGGCGGCCACCAGCGCGGATATCGATTACATTCTGGCGCAGGTGAATCAGCTGCTCGAGACCCCGATCAGCCGCGACGACATCGTCGGCGTCTACGCCGGACTGCGTCCGCTGCTCGCGGGCACCGCCGCGCAGACCAGCGCGCTGTCACGCGAACACGCCGTCGTGTCACCGGCCCCGGGGCTGGTCGTCGTGGCGGGCGGCAAATACACCACCTACCGGGTGATGGCCGCCGACGCCGTCGACCTGGCCGTCGCGGATCTGCCCGACCGCGTGGGACCTTCGCGCACCGCCCGGGTGCCGCTGGTCGGCGCGCACGGCTATCACGAACTGACACTGTCGATTCCCCGACTGGCCGCCGAACTCGGCGTCGACATCACCACCGCCGAACATCTGCTCGGCCGCTACGGCAGCGCCGTCACCGAAATCCGCGATATCGTCGGCGCGAATCCGGAACTGACTGCACCACTGGGCAATTCGCGCTACCTGGCGGCCGAGATCGTCTACGCGGTCACCCACGAGGGCGCACTCCATCTCGATGACATCCTCACCCGCCGCACCCGCCTGTCGATCGAGACGGGAACACGCGGCGCCGACTCGGCCGCCGAGGTCGCCCGCCTCGTCGCCCCACACCTGGGCTGGGACGACGCGCGGATCGACCGCGAGATCGCCACCTACCTGGCCCGTGTCGAGGCCGAACTGCGCGCCAACACCCGCCCCGACGACGAATCCGCCGACGCGATCCGCGCCGCCGCCCCCGATTCCCGCGGCCCGTTCGAATCCCTCGCCGACGACCGGGTTCCGGTGTAGCGGACCCTGTTCGGCTCGGGTGCGACCTGCGGCGTCGACCCGCTCATTCCCGGTAGTCGATGCCGTGAGGCCGTCCGGCCCGACCTGATGCGCGGAAATCGACTGCCGGATCATGGACGGTTCGATCGTCAGAACGCGTTCGGACGTATGTGCTCGAAGATCAGGATCGTCTCCGTCGACGCCACCGCGGCCCGCTTGTTCAGCTCGGCCAGCACGAAATTGCGCAGTTCGTCGGTGTCGGAAGTCGCGACCTGGATGAGGAAATCGTCGGCGCCCGCGATGAGGTACACGTCGAGCACTTCCGGGAGCGCGGCGAGTTCGCGGCCGAATTCGGCGAGGTGCCCGCGTGAATTCCCGTGCAGCCGAACGGCGATCATGGCTTGCAGGCCACGGCCCATCGCGGCCGGATCGATATCGGCGTGGATGCCGCGGATGACGCCGCGCTCGACCAGCGCGCGCACCCGGCCCAGGCAGGTCGACGGCGCGATACCCGCGGCGGCGGCGAGGGCGTTGTTGGTCATCCGGCCGTCGCGTGCGAGCTGGTCGAGCAGAACCCGGTCGATATCGTCGATGGGTACGGCGCCGCGTCGGGCCGGAGTAGCGGGGCGTTCGATCACCGAAGGACGACGGGGGCTTCGGTGGCCCTCGGACGCGGGCACCGCGCCGGTTGTGAGCACCCGCATACCGTACCGAATACCGCGCGAGCGATCCTCCGGCATACGGGTGATCTCGTCGTCGGATCCGGTGCCGCCGTAAGGTGCCGTGCCGTGCCGCGGACGAAGTTGCGTCGTTGCGCCCGTTCGCCTTTGCCATGTCGTGGCGGTGCGTGTACGCGGTGCGGCGCGGCGAACCGGGATACCGCGGCCCGGCCCCCGGATCAGGTGCGCTCGCCCGTCGCTATCCCCGCGGCATCCGCGGCGGCGGTGAAGACCTCCTCCAGCATCGCCGGGGTCAATCGTCCGGTGAAGGTGTTCTGCTGGCTCACGTGATAGGAGCCGAACAGGTGTAGCGGCGCGCGATCGGCATCGGCCGGTGCGAGCAGGACCCGCGCACCGTGCCCGAACGCGGGCCGGGGACGCGGCACGATCCACCCCGCGTCCGCGAGCACCGGCATCAGCGCCCGCCACCCCCATCCGCCGAGGACGACGATCGAGCGGACCGTCGGCGCCAGCAACTCCAGTTCGGTGCGCAGCCAGTGGCGGCACCGGTCACGTTCGTCCGGGGTCGGCTTGTTGTCGGGCGGCGCGCAGTGTACCGGCGCGGTGACGCGGGCACCGAGCAGGCGGAGACCGTCGTCGCGGTGCACGGCGGTCGGCTGGTTGGTCAGGCCGACGGCGTGCATGGCGGCGAAGAGCACGTCGCCGCTGCGGTCGCCGGTGAACATGCGTCCGGTGCGGTTGCCGCCGTGCGCGGCGGGCGCGAGGCCGACCACGAGCAAGCGCGCGTCGTCGGGTCCGTAGCCGGGCACGGGCCGTCCCCA
Organism: Nocardia noduli; assembly: GCF_019038455.1. NCBI lineage: Bacteria > Bacillati > Actinomycetota > Actinomycetes > Mycobacteriales > Nocardiaceae > Nocardia > Nocardia noduli. Next base: position 30,381 of record NZ_JAFMPL010000002.1, on the reverse strand, counting down.
GTAGGTCTCGTCGCGGAACGCGGCGCGTTTGTCGCGCGCGACCTGTTCGCGCCATGCCACCAGGCGCGGGCACGCGCGACAGTCGGCGACGGCGGCGTCGAGGGCGGCGATGGTCGGGTACATCGGCTGTTCAGCTCCACGCCGACGGTCGGATCGTCACCCCGGTGCCCGGCATCATCTCTGCAGCGTAGGCGTCCGCGCGGGTCACGACTCGACGCGGGCGTATCGAAGCTGTCACGGTCGGGAGCTGCTGGGCTGGCGATAGAACCGACCGGTTGCGACCGAATGTCGGACGGCGGTAGTTTGCGGTGGTGGCCGTACCGCAGGGGCGGGGCCATGTCGCGAACCAGTGCAACCGAGTAGTCCGTGGGTGCCGAAGTCTCCGAACATTCGGCCCCCTCCGTGATCCGGGCGCCGATCCGGTGCCGCCGACGCAGCGAGGTGGACATGACCGACCCGTGGCCCCGTTCGATGAATTCCTTCGACGATATCTTCCAGCGCTTCTTCGGACCGGGTTCGACGGCCGAGCCACCGGTGCAGCGGATCGATCTCGGTCGTCTGATGACCGACAACGCCAAACTGCTGGTGAACACCGCGCGTGAGACGGCACTGGATTGGGGCAATCCGGAGGTCACCCCGGAACACCTGCTCTACGCGGCGACCGAGGCCGAGCCGGGACGCAGCATTCTCGCCGAACTCGGGCAGGACCCGGACAAGATCGCCGAGCAGATGCGCACGATCTCCGACACCGGTCAGGCGGCCGAACCCGCGGACGGAACGCTCACGCTGAGCCCGGCCGCCAAACTCGCCCTGCGCGCCGCCCAGCGCAGCGCCGCCGAGGCGGGCAGCAGCTATATCGGCCCCGAGCACATCCTGCTCGGCGTCGCCTCCTCGCCGGACAGCCCGGCGGCGCAGGTGCTGCTGTCGGGCGGCAGGAAGCAGGCCGCGGCGGGCCGCGTGCAGAGCCAGACGCCGACCCTGGACGAATACGGGCGCGACCTCACCGCCGACGCGCGGGCCGGAAAGGTCGACCCGGTGGTCGGCCGGGCCGAGGAGATCGAGCAGACGGTGGAGATCCTGTCGCGGCGGCGCAAGAACAATCCGGTGCTGATCGGTGATCCCGGCGTCGGGAAGACCGCGATCGTGGAAGGGTTGGCCCAGCGCATCGTCAACGGCGACGTGCCGGGCACCCTGGCCGATCGCCGGGTGGTCGCCCTCGACGTCGGTTCGCTGGTGGCGGGCAGCAAATACCGGGGCGAATTCGAGGAACGGCTCACCAAGGTCCTCGACGAGGTGCGCGCGCATTCCGACGAACTCATCGTCTTCATCGACGAACTGCACACCATCGTCGGCGCGGGCAGCGGCTCCGAGGGGTCGATGGACGCGGGGAATATGCTCAAACCGGCCTTGGCCCGCGGCGAACTGCACGTGGTCGGCGCGACGACCATCGACGAGTACCGCAAGCACATCGAGAAGGACGCCGCGCTGGAACGTCGCTTCCAGCCCGTGCTGGTGAAGGAGCCCTCGGTACTGGACACGGTGGAGATCCTGCGCGGACTCGTCGACGTCTACGAGGAACATCACCAGGTGCGTTTCACCGACGAGGCGCTGGTCGCCGCCGCCGAACTGTCGGATCGCTATATCGCCGACCGCTTCATGCCGGACAAGGCGATCGATCTGATGGATCAGGCCGGCGCGCGGGTCCGGTTGCGGATCAGGACCCCCGATCGGGACCTGCGCTCGGCGGAGGAGGAACTGGCGCGGCTACACCGGGAGAAGGACGCCGCGGTGGCGGCCGAGGACTACGAGAAGGCCAACGCGCTGAAGACCGAGATCGCCGACGCGGAAAGGACACGCACCGACGTCGACGCGGCGGAGGTGCCGCAGGTGACGGTCACCGATATCGCCGAGGTGGTGTCACGCCACACCGGCATACCGGTCGCGGATCTGACCGTCGAGGAACGTCAGCGCCTGCTCGGACTCGAGGACGCGCTGCACAAACGCGTGGTCGGGCAGGACGAGGCGATCGTCGCGGTCGCCGAGGCGGTGCGGCGCGCGCGGGCCGGGATGAAGGATCCGAACCGCCCGATCGGCTCGTTCCTGTTCCTCGGCCCCACCGGTGTCGGCAAGACCGAGTTGGCGAAGGCGCTGGCCGAGGCCGTCTTCGGCGACGAGGACCGGCTGATCCGATTCGACATGAGCGAATTCCAGGAGAAGCACACCGTGTCGCGTCTGGTGGGCGCGCCTCCCGGATATATCGGCTACGACGATGCCGCCCAGCTCACCGACGCGGTGCGACGCAGGCCGTATTCGGTGATCCTGTTCGACGAGATCGAGAAGGCGCACCCGGATGTGTTCAATGTGCTGCTGCAACTGCTCGACGACGGACGGGTCACCGATTCCCGAGGTCGCACAGTCGATTTCAAGAATACGATCGTCATCCTGACCAGCAATATCGGTTCCGACCTCATTCTGTCCGCGTCCGATCCCGGCGCGATCGAAGAGCAGTTGACCCAGCGTCTGCGCACGCGGTTCCGCCCCGAATTCCTGAACCGGATCGACGACACCATCATCTTCCATCGCCTCGATCAGGAGCAGATCCACCACATCGTCGATCTGGTGCTCGACGGCACCCGACGGCTGCTGCACGCCCAGGACATCGAACTCGACGTCACCGAACCCGCCGTGGATTGGCTGGCCGAGCACGGCTACCAGCCGGAATTCGGCGCGCGCCCGCTTCGGCGTACCGTGCAGAAGGAGTTGGACAACAAATTGTCGAGGCTGTTGCTCGACGGCGCGCTGTCCTCCGGTGACACCGTCCACGTCGACGCCGACGACACCGGCCTGGAGCTCGCCGCCGTGCACGGTGGCGGCGAGCACCCGGTCGAGAAGTCGGTCTAGACCGCCCGGTGTGTCGGTCGGATGACGTGGATGGGTCGTGCGCTAGCATCGCGATGCCATCGTGGAGCAACCGGCGGGCGCTACGGAAATCGCTCGGGGAGTTGTGCATTGGGTAGAACAAGCGGTGCCGTTCGCGACGAGGCGAACGGCGGGCGGAGATGAATCCGCGCGAGGATCTGCTGCGCCGTTTGCTGGAAGCGCTGCACGATCTTCCCGATGACGAACGGCTCGTGCCGATGTCACGGGCTCATCAGCGGCACCCGTCGGACCCCACCTCGGGCGACCGCACCGCCCTGGCCGACCTGTTCTCCGACCGCGTAAAACACTACGGCGGACAGGTGTATCACCTGATCGAGCCCGATATCCCGAATATGGTGTGCGATATCCTCGCGACGCACGGGGTGGAATCGGTGGTGGCGCCGCAGGGGCTGCCCGAATACTGGTTGTCACGCTGGTCGTCCGCGACCGGACACCGCGTCATCGACGACAGCCCGTTCCTGCCCCAGGAGGAGTTGTCCGGCGCCGACGCGGTCGTCACGACCTGCGCCGCGGCGGTGGCCGACGCGGGGATCATCGTCCTCGACGGTAGTGCGGGGCAGGGGCGGCGCGCGCCGACCCTCGCGCCCGAATGTCACGTGTGCGTGGTCCGGGTCGAGCAGATCGGCGCGACCCTGCCCGAGGTGATCGACCGGCTCGACCACCGCCGCCCGATCACCTGGTTCGGCGGGCCCGCCGCCACCGCCGATCCGCGGTCCGAGGAGGCGGGCGTCCTCACCGCGCCGAGAAAACTCATCGTGCTGATCATCGACCCGGCGGTCTGAACCGCTCGGGAAACCGCACGGGCGCACGCCGTCTCGACGACGCCGCGCTCACTCCAGCGGTGTGACGCCGAGCAGCACCGTGACGACCTGACGCAGGCGATCGACATCGCCGCGGATGCCTGCCGCGCGATCGTTGTAGAGGAACGCCTCGCCGAGTCGGACCAGCGCGTAGGCGAGCAGGGACGGCTCGAGCGACGGCTGGTAGCCGTCCTCGGTCATCGCCCTGCCGATCAAATCCTCTATCGCGGCAACGATCTTCGGCTGCACCGGACCGTCGCTCGCGGTGAGGATGCGCAGGCCGGACATGGGTTCGTGTTCGAAGTACCGCCGGAACGGTTCGTTATCCGATTCCCACCGGACCAGGCGGCCGTAGACTTCGAGCACTCGTGCCGCGCCGCGGGTGCGCCGTTTGGCGTCGGCTCGGTCGAGCATGCGCTGGTGTTCGTCGACCAGCATGGCGCCGAGTAGTCCGTCGCGGGAACCGAACCAGCGATAGATGGAGGCGCGACTGAGTCCGAGTTCGGCCGCGATGGCTTGGACGTCCACCCGTTCGCCCGCGAGGAACGAACGCCGGGTCAGGTCGAGGACCTGCTCCCGCGTGGCGGAGGCCGGCCGTCCGGGAGAACGTGTGGACGGATGCCGCTGGGAGGTGCTCACCGCGAGAATAGTACAGCTGAATTGCTGTGTATCGAACCTACGTGCGGGTAGTTTTCCGGTCCGACACCTACCGGCCAGTTAGAGACGCCCAAATGAAGATGTATTTTATGAAGTGTCGTCTCGATCCCCTTCGACCCCAGGAGTCTCCATGAGTGACACCCGAACCGCCATCGTCACCGGCGCCGCGCGCGGAATCGGCGCGGCCACCGCCCGCAAACTCGCCGAGGACGGATTCGCCGTCGCGATCCTCGATCTGGCGGAGGAGGCGGGTAAACCCGTCGTCGCCGATATCGAAGCGGCGGGCGGCCGGGCGCTCGCGGTCGGTGTCGACGTCTCCGACGAAGCGTCGGTCGACGCGGCGGTCCAGCGCGTCGCCGACGAACTCGGCGCACCGACCGTACTGGTGAACAACGCGGGCATCACCAGGGACAACCTGCTGTTCAAGATGAGCGTCGCCGACTGGGACGCGGTGATGGGCGTGCACCTGCGCGGTTCCTTCCTGATGACGCGGGCGACGCAGAAATACATGACCGAGGCCAAATGGGGTCGCGTGGTCAACCTGTCGAGCACCTCGGCGCTCGGCAATCGCGGTCAGGTCAACTACTCCGCGGCCAAGGCGGGCCTGCAGGGCTTCACCAAGACGCTGGCGATCGAGCTGGGCAAATTCGGCGTGACGGCCAACGCCATCGCGCCCGGTTTCATCGAAACCGATATGACCCACGCGACCGCCGAACGTCTCGGCGTGACCTTCGAGCAGTTCCGTGACGGGCTGGTGCAGCAGATCCCGGTGGCCCGCATCGGCCAGCCGTCCGATATCGCCAACGCCGTCTCCTACCTCGTCAGCGAGGGCGCCGGATTCGTTTCCGGACAGGTCCTCTATGTCGCCGGTGGACCGACCGACTGATACAGGGGAACCAGACACAATGCGTACGTTCAACGGAATCGCCGAACTCGAGTCGGCGATCGACACCCATGTCGGCTACAGCGAATGGCACACCGTCACGCAGAAGCAGATCGATCTGTTCGCCGAGGCGACCGGTGACCACCAGTGGATCCACGTGGATCCGGAGCGGGCCGCGAGCGGTCCGTTCGGCACCACCATCGCGCACGGCTACCTGACGTTGTCGCTGCTTCCGATGCTGGTCTCCCAGGTCTATCGGGTCGACGGGCTGAAGATGGCGGTCAACTACGGCTCCAACAAGGTGCGGTTCGTCTCGGTGGTGCCGGTCGGTAGCCGGGTGCGCGCGGGCGTGGAACTGGTCGGCCTGACCACCACACCGGCGGGCAGCCAGTTGGCGGCCAGGGTCACCGTCGAGATCGAGGGCGGCGCCAAACCCGCCTGCGTGGCCGAGACGCTGTCGGTGCTGGTGGGCTGAGTTTCCGGCGCGGACTCACCGCGCGACCCGTGGTCCGCACCCGCCCCGAACCGATACGATCGGGGCGGGGATGTCCCATCCCCGGACAGGGCTTGCTGGACGATTCGCGTGCGATCGGCTGCCGGTAGCGCGCGGACCACGGCGTGCGCCGCGCGGAAACGGGCGGCGCGGAACGAGGACCGCATGAGGAACCACCGCACGAGGGGCCACCGCACCGACCGGGCCGGGATCGCCTACCGATCGTCGGTCCTTCGCGCCTCGGTCATCGGTGTCGCGGCCCTCGCCTGCGTCCTCGGCGGAGTGATCCAGCCGCCGCACGCCGCCGCCACCGTGACCAGGATCGGGGTACTTCCCGATATCAACTACGGCCCGCTCACCAATTACGGCACCGGCTGCTCCTACACGATCGAGGCCGTCCTCACCGACGCCGTCACCCCGGTCTCGCTCTACGACAACGGAATTCCGCTCGCCACCATCGCACCGACCGGCGGCGTCGCGCTCGCGACCTGGATTCCCACCTCCCGCGGCCCGCACACCCTCACCGCCGTGCAGGCGCCGCAGGACGGTCAGGTTCCCGGCGTGAGCGTCTACGTCGGGGTCGGCATGCCCATCGGCACGTCCTGCCTGGTCGTGTGATTCGCGTGCGCCGCGACCGATGAGAGCCGATCACCGCACGTCGGTACGTCTGCGGAACGTGTCCGCGCGCTCTACAGTTGATCGGCACGCACGGGTGGTTCCTGTCACGCGGAGGGGTAGATGACGGCCGAGCAGCCGCCGCTCACGGTGGGATCACGGTTCGGCCCGTACCGATTGGATCGCCTGATCGGCCGCGGTGGCATGGGCGAGGTCTACGAGGCGTACGACACCGAACGCGACCGGGTCGTCGCGATCAAGGTGCTGCCCGAGCAACTCGCCGACGACCCGGTCTACCGCGAGCGGTTCCGCCGCGAATCCCACAGCGCGGCCAGGCTCAAGGAACCGCACGTCATCCCGATCCACGACTACGGCGAGATCGACGGTCACCTGTTCATCGATATGCGTCTGGTCGAAGGTGACAATCTGCGCGCCGTGTTGCGCGCCGAAGCGCCGCTGGCACCCGCGCGCGCGGTCGGCCTGATCGGGCAGATCGCCGCCGCGCTCGACGCCGCGCATGCCGACGGACTGGTGCACCGCGACATCAAACCCGACAACATCCTCACCACCATACGCGGTTTCGCCTACCTGGTCGATTTCGGCATCGCGCATTCCAGCGCCGACACCGGACTGACCTCCGACGGCGCCGCGGTCGGCTCGTTCCACTACATGGCCCCGGAACGGTTCACCTCGCGCGTGGTCACCCGAGGCGCGGACGTCTACGCGCTCGCCTGCGTGCTCTACGAATGCCTCACCGGGGCACGCCCGTTCCCGGTCGGCACCGATGCCGCCGTCATGCGCGCCCACCTCGGCGAACCTCCGCCACGACCGAGCATGATCCGCCGCGATGTCCCCCTCGGTTTCGACGCCGTCATCGGCCGAGGGATGGCGAAGAATCCCTCGGATCGTCACGCCACGGCGGGTGAGCTGGCCGACGCGGCCGAGGCCGCCCTCCGGACCGCGACCGCCGCGCAGGTGGACGAGGAGCCGACCAGGGGCGGCGCGGTGAGCGGACCGGTGGTGACCGACCGCGCGCAGCCCCCGGGGCGGTACTCGTCGGGGTCGATGCCCCGGTCGGCGGAGAGATCGGAGTCCGACCGGGGTGCGGTCGAGTGGTCGGAGTCGGACAAGGGCGCGCGTCGGGCGTCGGATCCAGGTGGTGCCGGGTCGGCCGATGAGTCACCGAGTCCCAGCCCGAACGAGGCGATTTCGCACGCGGATGACGGTAATGAGACGTCGTCGCAGACCGTGCACGGTGAAGCGGATACGCACGCATCCGAGCACGGTGCGCGAGCTGTGCCGGAATCCGGTCCGGATGCGGCACCGCCACCGTCCTCTGCGCCGGGCCGAACCCCGACGCAGGATTCGAGTCCGGCACCGAAGCGGGGGGCGGGATCAGGTGACGATTCCGGACCGGCCACGGGCACGCCCGTGCACGGCCGAGGCTCGGACGTAGAGGTCGGCGGGGCCGCCTACGAAACCGGCGGCGGCGATGGTCGCGTCGGTGTGTCGCGATGGGACGGGTTCCGGCGGAGACGGCCCGTCATCGCGGTAACCGTGGCGGTAATTCTCATCGCCGCAACACTTCTCGGTACCTGGATGATGGTCGGTCGCGATGACGACGGCACCGCCGTCGCAGACGGCACGGCACTGCGCGGACCGGATCTCGATCTGCTCGCGGCCCTGCCTGGGGCCGGGTACCGCCGCGCCACCTGCGCGCATCTCGACCCCGACACCACGACCACCGCCGTGATCTTCTGCGACGCGAATCCGGCGGTGTCGGCGCCGACCGCCCGTTTCCTGCGATTCCGCGATCTCGACGCGCTGCGCGAGTACTACCGCGAGGTCGTCCTCGACGGATTCGCCGCGACCGCCTGCCCGGGAGATCCGCCGGGGCGTGACGCTCCGTCACCGGTCGACGGCAAGGAAGTCGGCCGTCGAACCTGCCTCACCAATATCGTCGACGATCCGTCGGTGCCCAAACCCGGTCTGGCGCTGACCAACGAGTCCGAACTGTCTCTCGCGTACTACTTCTGGCCCGATCGGGCCGCGACGCCGTTGCGCGACTACGCCGCACGCGCGGGCCTGCTCCAATTCCGAACCGGCGACGCGGCAACGGATCCGGATGTGTTCACCGACGCCGATCTCGCGCTGCTGGACCGGGTCGGACCGCCCTACACGTCGGCCACCTGTCGCCATCTCGCTCCTCCGGTCGGTCTGATGAACGCCACCGTCGCGTGCGGTGCACCGCTCGGATCTCCCTCGGCGCAGTTCCTGGGCTTCCCGGATCGCGCGTCCACGACGCGGATGTATCAGGGCGTCCTGAACCAGTTGGCCGGCCATGCCTGCGGCGGCGGACCCGGCCCCGACAGCGTATGGCGCGCCGACTCCGCCCCGGTCGGGCGAATCTTCTGTTACGTCGACGGCCCCCCGGCAACCGGTGCGCGGACCTGCCTGGTCGGAGCGCACGACGAACACGCGACGATGGTGGAGGTGTGCGCGCTGTCCGAGGACAATCCCGAGGACGGGCCGAAGACCGAGCCGGACCTGCTCGCCTGGTTCCAACGCGGATTCGGCTAGCGGGCCGTCACGAACCGGTCGCGACACCGACCTCACCCGCGAAACCTAGACGCCCGGTGGCCTCATCGGCGCGCGCGGTACCAGCGCGAACACCAGTTCGCTGTCACCGATCCGGAGGACGGCCCCGTCGACGAGCGCCATGCTGTCGATCACGCGGACACCGTCGACGAAGACGCCGTTGGAGGACAGCAGGTCCTTGACGACGTAGGCCAGACCCGTGTCGACGACCACCGCGTGATGGCGGCTGACCCTGCCGTCGTCCAAGGCGATGTCGTTGTCCCGCAGCCGCCCGATCCTGGTGAAACGTTCACGGACCGGGTAGTCGTTGCCCGCGTCGTCGCGGAGCACCGCGAGATGGTCACCCGGTTTCTGGTCGACGATCGTGGTCATTCGGGTCGCCGACGCGGTGCCCGCCGCGTGCGCGGTCAGCGGTTCCTGACGCAGGATGCGTTCCTCGAGTTCCCGCAGGGGCGGGCTGGGATCGATGCCGAGTTCGTCGGCCAGCGTCGTGCGCAACCGCCGGACGGCGTCCAGCGCGTCGGACTGCCTGCCGTCGATGTAGAGCGCGGTGATCAGCTGCTGCCACAACGGTTCTCGCAGCGGGTGTGCCCCCACCAGGTGCGAGAGTTCCGAGACCACCGCGCTCGCGCGGCCCTGCGCGATATCGGCTTCGGCGCGGGCCTCGATCACGCTCATCCGGTCGTCCTCCAGCGCGGCGGCGTAGGCGTCGGCGAAGGCGAGTCCGCGCAGATCCCCCAGCACCGCCCCGCGCCACTGCCCCAGCGCGCTGGACAGCGATTCGCTCGCCGCCCGGAAACGGCCCGCCGCCAGCGCCCGGACACCGGCTTCCTTACGTGCCCGGAACCGGTGGACGTCGCATCCGTCGTCGGCCACCGAGAGGCGATAACCTCCTCCGACCTGGGACAGGACCGACCGAGCGTCGATACCCGCGTCGCGGAACGGTTTCCGCAGATTCGACACGATGGTGTGCAGGCCGACCCGCACATCCGGCGGCGGATTCTCCTCCCACACCGCGTGCGCCAGCGCGTCCACCGACACCGGACGGTTCGCGTTGATCACCAGATAGGCCAGTGCCGCCCGCTGTTTCGGCCCCCCCGTCGCCCGGACCTCCCCATCGATGGTGAGTTCCACCGGCCCGAGCACGCCGAATTGCGCCCGTACATCAGCCATGCCGAACTCCTCCCGACGCGGTCCGTCCGGCAACCCGGCACGACAGCGTCACCGTATCCGCGCTGCCCCGACCTGCGGCGAACCAATCGTATACGCGCGGCCGGAGCACCTTCCAACGAACGGGCTCACGCGCGAGGGGTGGATCAACCGCGGCAGACGCTACCGACAATCCGGCAGGCGACGTCCGAACGGTCCCACGCGCGAAAGGACGGATCAGCTCGCGGCGGTGGCCACCGACAATCCGGCAGGCGCCGTCTCACCCGGGAGCATCGCCGCCAACGCTGCCGCCGCCCGCGGGTGCCGTTCCAGCAAGGCCGTGACCGAGCGGTTCGGGCCGGGTGTGAGTTCCTGCCATCCGTCCTCGTGTCCGAGAAGCCCGGCGAGGGCGTCGCAGGCGCTGGGATGCGCACGCAGCAGATCGCCCGCCGGGCCGCCCGAGGCGACGACGACGGTGGCCGGGGCGACGGACGTGGTCCTCGCCCACGGCGGTGTCCAGGATGCGACGGCACCGCGTTCGCCGGGGAAGGTGCGGCCCGCTTCCCTGGTCAGGGCGGGAATCAGTTCGGCGGCCTGACCGCGCAGGGTGGTGATCAGTTTCGGCAGCCAGGGCAAAAGCACCGAATCCGGTAGACGACCGAATGCCTTGGACAGCAACTCGACGATGAAGGGTTTCAGCGTGGGCACCGGGTCCATGGCCTGGACGAATCCGCTGAGATACTGCGGGAAGGCCGGGACGACGAGCGGATTCGCGAGCATGTCGTCGCAGCGGGCGCGCAGTTCGGCCTGGGTGAGCAGACCCAATTGCAGGCGTGTGGCCCACAGCAGCGCGACCTTGGCGGGTGCCTCGGGATGGGACTGGCGGACGGCCAGTTCCAGCTGGGTGTGATCGCAGCCGAGCGACAGCGCCAGATTCTCCATGCCGAACAGGAATCCGAGCATGGCGGCGACGGGCCTGACACCGGTCTCCTCGTCGGTGAACGCGGTGGGGAGCAGGGTGCAGTAGTGCGCGTAGCCCGCGGTGACGAAGGTGCCGCACCATTGCGGCAGACCGGCACTTGTCGAGCGGAAATAGTTGAGCAGCAGCCGGATTCGGCGCAGCACCTCGGGCGCTTCGTCCACCGACCGTTCCGCGGCGAGCAATTCGACCGCGCGAGCGCCGAGTTCGTCGGCCAGTCGCGCCGAGCCGAGGTAGACCAGCGCGTCCTCCACCGCGGCCAGCGCACCGGCGGCTGTCGCGTCCGGATCGTTGACGGCCCGGCGCAGGCGCTGCTCCAGTACCTGTTCGATGGTGACGCCCTCGTACCCGAGTTGCACCAGATCGCGCTGGTACTTGCCCAGCGCGAGATCCCAACTCTCCTGGATGGAGCGTTCGCCGAGTTCCCGCGTGCCCATGATGGGCCGGGCCGCGCCCGCGGGCAGCAGCCTGCGCAGCATCCACAGCAGATCCGAACACGGCCGCAGCAGCGGATCGGATTCCAGGTCGAGCAGGGTGCGGCGCACCCCGCGATCGGTCGGTACGACACCGACCGGCTTCAGCCGATCGAAGACGTTCTGCGCGAGCGGCGGCAGCGCCGCGTAGCCGACCTGTCCGATCCGGTCACCGCCGAGCAGGATCTCGCACAGCCTGCGCACGTCACGGCGACCGGGGACGTGATCCTTCTCGATACAGGTGATCGCCGCGTCCTGGAAGTCGTACGGTGTCGGGCGCGCCCGATTGCGCATGCCCGCCAACAGGATCGAGGTCTCGAAGATCGCGATGGCGTCGGCGGTGCTGGCGAGGTAGCCGTTGCGCCGCGCGAGCCGCACGATGTCGACCGACCACTCCAGCAACTCGGACTCGTCCAGATCGTCCAATCGCGGTGGGCGGGAGAGGAAACCGGAGAGCTGGTCGGCGACAGCCGGCGACTCCGACCGTGCGATCGCCTTCGTCTTGCGGGCCGACGCGGCTTTCGCGGTCTGCTGCCCTTTCAGCACGAACGGCCGCAACTTGCCTCGCCGGACTCCCTTCGCCCAGGTGGCGGCGGCGATCGACACCGAACCGGCAGCCAGCCCGAACTGTTCCTCGATCGCGGAATGGCTCGACGGAATCAGCCCGTACTGCCAGACGGTCGCCGAGCGCGGGGTGATCTCGTAGGGCGCGTCGGCGGCGAGTCCGAATTGTTCGACGTGACTGGCCGCGTGGAACGCCCCGCACACGTAGAGACACCGTGCGGGATCGGATCCGGTGGCCGCGAGATGTTCGCGCATGCGCGTCCACATATAGCGTTCGCGGTCCTCGTCGTGATCGGTTCCGGTGCGGCGCAGCCGACGGAACAGGCTGCCGATCAACACCATGACCTGCCGGTAGGTGTCGTAATCGGCGCCTGCCAGCGGCTGTTCGACGTACTGGTCCCACCATTCCGACCAGTGCCGCACCTTGCCGTGGTGCAGCAGATGTTCCTCGAGTTCGGCGAAATGCGGTCGCAGATCACCGATCTCGATCCCCACCGCGTCACCGTGCAGGGCTTCCTCGGTCTCGCCGCCGTCGGCCGTATCCCGCTCGTTGGCGGGTGACCACTGGAAGACGTGGTCGGTCGACCGGTCGACCAGCACCAGTTCGACGCCCGGGGTGTTCAGCGCGTAGGCGATGGCCTGGTATTCGGCCGAGGCCTCGGTGATCGGCGCGACCACCGAGAGCGGGGCCCACGTGGCCGGGAACCCGTCGGGCTCCCCGGCCCACGCCTGTAACGCGACCGGCAGGGTGCAGTTGCGCAATTCCTCCAGGATCGGGCGCAGATCCTCACACAACTCCAGGTAGATGACCTTGGGCTGTTTCTCGTGCAGTCGACGCACCATGGCCAGCGCCGAGGCGGGCGAGTGGTGGCAGACCGGGAAGATCTCCAACTCCTCGCGCAACGCCCGGTCGACGTCGTCGACGATGCCCGCGAGGATATCGGCGACGATCCCCGGTTCGGCCGCGAATCGGGTCGCGGCCTCGGTGAGCTGCTCGCGCAGCGGGGAGAACGTGCTCACGAGAGCCTCGCGATGGCGTCACGGCCGCCTTCGAGGAATTGCGACCATTCGCCGCCGATTTCCTTGCTGCGCGGCTCGACCACGCCGTGCCAGAACTTGTTCAGGATGGCGAGATCCTCGGGTGTGCGCCTGGCCAGCGACCCGACCAGCGAACCGGCCAGAGTGTGCGCGCCGAGGGTGGTGTCGCCGAAGAACTGACTGTGCAGGATCGCGTCCTCGAGCACACCGATCTGCTCGGCCGTCGACAGCGCCGATTCCAGTTTCTCGTCGTCGCTTCCGGCCGCGGCGGACGCCGCGCGCAGATCGGCGAAACTCTCCAGCAGGATATCGAGCAGCGTCGGCGGCAATTCCAATTCGATCTGATGACGGCGCAGCAGTTCCGCCGTCCGGAACCGCACGATCTCGGCTTCGCTGCGCTTGTTCGTGACCACGGGGATGCGGACGAAATTGAAGCGGCGCTTCAATGCCGACGACAGATCGTTCACACCACGGTCGCGACTGTTCGCGGTGGCGATGATGGAGAATCCCGGCTGCGCGAAGACGATATTGTCGTCGTCCAGTTCGGGGATGGAGACGTATTTCTCCGACAGGATCGAGATCAACGCGTCCTGCACATCGCTGGTCGAACGCGTCAATTCCTCGAAGCGGCCGATGACGCCCTGTTCCATCGCGGTCATGATGGGGGACGGGATCATCGAGTCCCTGGACTGCCCCTTGGCGATGACCATCGAGATGTTCCACGAGTACTTGATGTGGTCCTCGGTGGTGCCCGCGGTGCCCTGTACGACCAGGGTCGAATTGCGGCTGATCGCGGCGGAGAGCAATTCGGCCAGCCAGCTCTTGCCGGTACCCGGGTCGCCGATCAGCAGCAGACCGCGGTCCGAGGCCAGGGTGACGATGCTGCGTTCCACGAAACTGCGGTCGCCGAACCATTTCTGGTCGATCGTGCGGTCGAGTCCGTCGGCGCGCTCGGAGCCGAGGACGAACAGTCGCACCATTTTCGGGCTCAGTCGCCACGCGAACGGTTTCGGACCGTCATCGATCGATTCCAGCCAGTCCAATTCCTCGGCGTACTTGACTTCAGCGGGTGCGCGCAGAGCGGTGTCGGTCATGGTGGGGAGATCTCCTAGTCGAGAAAGTTCTTGAGTTCGTTGACGAGTTTCTGGATGCGGCCCGAGATCACGGGGGTGCCCATGGCCTTGAATCGCTCGCGGAACCAGGGATTGACGCTCTGGTGCCCCGAGCTGTTCACCGATCCGACGGGAATGAATTTCACGCCGCTGCGGTACACCGCCTGCATGCTCTCGAACAGCGGTTGCGACCGGTCGAACTCGTAGAAGTCCGAGATCCACACCATCACGGTGTTGGCCGGATCGCTGATCTTGGGCTGGGCCATCGCCATCGCGACCGGCCCGTCGTTACCGCCGCCGAGTTTGGTGCGCAGCAGCACTTCGAACGGATCGTGCACCCACGGTGTCAGATCCAGGGCGCGGGTGTCGTAGGCGATCAGGTGCACGTCGACCTTCGGCAGGCCGGCGAAGATCGAGGCCAGGATGGTGCAGTTGACCATCGAGTCGACCATCGACCCGGATTGGTCGACCACCACGATCATCTTCGCGGGCACGGTCCGTTTCGCGGTCTGGCGGTAGAACAGCCGGTCCACGTACAGCCGTTCGTCCTGTGGGTTCCAGTTGGTCAGGTTCTTCCAGATCGTGCGATCCACATCGAGATTGCGCAGGATCCGCTTCGGCGGCACCGAGCGGTCGATCGTTCCCGCCGAACTCTGCTGCACCTGCGTGCGCAGCACCTCGGCCACCTGATCGACGAATTTGCGGATCAGCGCCTTGGCGTTGGCGAGCGCGACGCCGGACAGATTGGCCTTGTCCCGCAGCAACTGCTCGATCAACGACATGCTCGGAGTGAGTTGCGCGGCCAGTCGCGGGTCGGCGAGCACTTCGCGCAACCGCATCCTGGCCACCAGATCGCCCTCGAGACCGGCGAGTACCGCGCGCATCTCGGAATCCGCACCGGCGCCCAGGGCGCCGCGCAGCCAGCCCGCGTCGCGCTGCCAGCCCGACAGCTGGGTCGCGCTGACATTGCCCGAACCCGTGGCGAACACGTTGAGCAGCAGTTTCGAGATCAGCGCGGCATTGCGAACCTCGTCGGTCGCCACCGGTTCCGGCTCGTCGCTGCCCGTGGGCTCCTGGATCTCCTCGCCGGGCGCGGACGACTCCTCGGCGGCGGAACCGTGCTCACGCGGCGCGATCTCGGTACGCAGCATTTCCAGATCCCCGGTGAGCTCGGGAAACCGCTGTATCACGGTGTCGATCGCGATACCGGGATCGAGCAGTGCCGCGGGAAGTCCGAGATCGTCGACGATCGCGACGCTGGCCGACTCGAGCGTCGGCTGCGGCTCGTTGTCGAATATCCGGGCCAGCAGACGCCAATAGAGAATCTGGCGCTGGGTTTCGTGCGTGGATTGACCGATATCGTTCATTTCCGCAGCAACCGTCCCGCTCGTTCCCGCAGTACCGCGACCGAATCACCGGATTTTGCCAGCGCCTTCACCGCTTTCGGGTCGGTCGGGCCGAGTGCCCAGTCCCCGTTGTGCGCGTCGACGGCCGCGCCCTTGACGGTGCGCCGCACCGCGAGCGGCCGCAGGATCCAGCGTCCCGCGTCCCAGCGCACCAGCCCGACACATGCCGTGGAACTCGTCACGATCGCCGGGGTGAGCGGTCCGCAGCCGGGCAGCAGTTCGAGGTCGAGCGCCAGGCGGTGGCCGTCCAGTTCCACCGCCCCGTCCTTGACCCGATAGCCTTCCAGCAGAACGGGTTCGGACAGATGGACCGGATCGCGTTCGAGCGGCGCCACCGCGGGACCGATCGCCTCCGCCAGCGCGACGCGCGCGGTGGTGAACGGATCGGCGGGGGCGTCGAGTGCGGCCCTGTCGTCCTGCCACAGCAGATCCCCGCCCGCGGTGATCGGCAGATCGGTGACCACGAGGCCGCGGTGTTCGGCCAGCGCGCGCAGGAGCTGCGGGTGATCGCCGAGCAGTTCCCAGATCGCCGGGCCGACGATCGTGTCGACCTTGGCCGCGCCGACGCTCAACCGTACGCGCCGGGCGGGCCCGTCACCGGTTTCGAGCACGCAGTGGACCTGTGCCTGCACGGCGGTGCCGTGTTCGTGGATATCGGCGCCGAGGATCAGCAGACGCCCGGAGACGGTGCGCGCGGGCAGTGCCTCGGTACGACGCCAGGTCGACAGCAGCGCCCGAGTCCACAGATCGGCCCAGCGCCGAGTGGGCAGCGTGTCGAGGGTGGCGACGGGGCACGCGGCGCGCAGCTCCGCGGTGAATCCGTCCAGCAGGACGGCGAGACGCCGCAGCGTGGGGTGGGCCCACAGCGCTTCGACGGTCCGATCGGCGGCGGCGACCAGGTCGTGGTCGACCCCGCGCCACCCCGTGATCGCCACTTCCTGCAACCAGGACCGGCACCCGAGGACGAGATCGTCGGGCGGGGTGAGTTGATCGGCGGTGTCCCACGGGGATCGGGTTCGCCCCAGCGCCGAGTCGAACTGCTCGGCCAGCGCGTCGTGGACCGCGCCGAGCAGCGCGGCGCGTCCCGCCGCCACCGCGGACAGGTCCTCGGGCCCGATAGAGCCCGCACCGAGTTTGCCCACCGCGTCGGCGACCGCGGGGCCGAGCGGCGAACCGCTCACCGCCGCCGCCAGCGCCGCCAGCGCGCCCGCGTCCTGATCGCCGAGGCGTCCGAACCCGTTGACGAGCGCGGTATCGATACCGGTCACGATGTCCACGACATCGGCCACACCGGTGGGGATCTCGGTCAGCGCGGCAATCTGTACACCGAGCATCAGCGCATCACCCCCGTGGTGGCCGGGAACCACTGCAACTCCGGAATCGGCGCGGTGCTGCCGGGGAATTCCAGGTAGGCCAGGTGGCGCAGGAACCGGCTGAAGACGACCGCCGCGGGCGCGGGTTCGTGCACCGGGTTCAGCGCACCGATCAGATGGCCGTCCTCGGGGACCTCCACCCGCAGATACCGGGCGACCTGGTCGATGCCGTACTGCACTATCGCCTCGCTGACCAGCGCGGAGATATGTTTGCACGGATACGATCCGCGCAGACCGCCGCACGGCCGATTGTTGTTGGTACTGCAACTGAGTCCGTGGTCGCGTGCCGAGATCGACGAGACGTAGACCCGTGCGATATCGGATCCACTGGACACCACACCCTGCAACCGCCCGTCGGCAAGCTCCACGAAGGGGACCTTCGCGAGTTTGCGCGGAGCGACCGCGGGCAGCATCCGCACCACCGACGCGCGCTCCCGTTCGCGCTCATCCGAATCCATTCGCTTCCCTCCCGTTCCTCATCATGGTGATCAACCTACGGGAGGGCACCGACAAGTTCGCATCGCCATCGCGTTCACGGGTAGTGTTGTCCGACAGTGGCTTTCGTTCATCCAGCGATTGTCGGTGCCGACTGCTACGCTCAGCACGGTGTTCTTGCAGTACTACTTTGCACTCGGCGAATCCGACACCGCCGCGGTGCGACGGGTGCGCGAGACGGTGCGCTATTTCCTCGGGTGCCGGGAGGTGTCCACGGCCGAGTCCGAGCACGGTTTCCTGATCGTTCCCGGGCATCCGGTCGACCACGGCGCCCTGGCGGATCTGATGGCCGAGGCGGTGCGCAATGTCGGCCGGGCCACCGAGGTGCCGGACCGGCATCTGATCACCCCCATGCTCGGCTTCGATTTCGTCTGCGCCTGGAACAAGACGACCGCGCCGGTCTGCCCGCGCTGCCGGACCCCGCTCGACGGCTGGGACGACGAGGACTGGATGTACGGCGCCGAACCCTTCGAAACCTGCGGGTCCTGCGAGTACACCGCGCTCGCGGGCGACTGGGATCTCACCAACGCCTCCTTCGCCAAGACCAATTGCGGTGTGGCCCTGCTCGACTGGCCGAATCTGTGGGAGTACGCGCGCGAGATCCACGAACACGCGCTCGGTCTGATCGGCCGCCGCGCGCGGTACCTCTGCGGGACGGTGGGGTAGGCCCCGCCGCCGTGGCGTCCGGGCCGTGGCGCGTCGGCTCACCTCGGCGCGCGCCGCGTGATATCGAGGACCGATGACAACGACACGTTCCGCCTACGACATCGTGGTGGTCGGCGGCGGCCACAACGGTCTGGTCGCCGCGGCCTATCTCGCGCGCGCCGGCCGTTCGGTCCTGGTGCTGGAACGCCAGGATCACACCGGTGGCGCCGCGGTGTCGACACGCCCTTTCCCGGGAGTCGACGCGCGCGTGTCGCGGTACTCCTACCTGGTGAGTCTGCTGCCGCGCCGGATCGTGGACGATCTCGGACTGCGATTCGAGACCTGCCGCCGCCGGATCTCCTCCTACACCCCCGTCGACACCGGCGGCCTGCTGGTCGACACGGGCTCGGCGACGCGAACCAGGGAGAGTTTCGCGCGGCTCACCGGTACGACGCGCGACTACGACTCGTGGCACGAGTTCTACGGCGCGATGGGACGACTCGCGCAACGCGTCTTCCCGACCTTGACCGAACCGCTGCCGTCGCGCGAACGTTTGCGGAGCCTGGTCGACGACCGGCGCACCTGGGACGCTGTCTTCGAGCGACCTCTCGGCGAGACCATCGAGGACCGTTTCGCCGACGACACCGTGCGGGGCGTGGTACTCACCGATGCCCTGATCGGCACGTTCACCCACGCCCATGACCCGTCGCTGCGCCAGAACCGCTGTTTCCTGTACCACGTCATCGGTGGCGGAACCGGCGACTGGGATGTGCCCGTCGGCGGCATGGGTGCGCTCACCGACGCCCTGGCCTCGGCGGCGCGCGCGGCGGGTGCGGAGATCGTCACCGGACACGAGGTGACCGGGATCGACACCGACGGCGTCACTTCCGAGGTCCGCCACGTCGGCGGCACGGTGGGCGCGGGATACATCCTGGTCAATGCCTCGCCCTACGACCTGTCACGCTTGCTCGGCGAACCCTTGCCGACCAAACCCGAGGGCGCGCAACTGAAGATCAATATGGTGGTGCACCGGCTGCCTCGGCTGCGCGACGCCGCGGTCGATCCCGCCGACGCCTTCGCGGGCACCTTCCACATCGCCGAATCCTATGAACAACTCGAACGCGCCTACCGCGAGGCCGCGAGCGGCGCCCTGCCGTCCGCGCCGCCCTCGGAGATCTATTGCCACACACTGACCGATCCCTCGATCCTGACCGGCGACGCCGCCGCGCGCGGCCTGCACACCCTGACCCTGTTCGGCCTGCACACCCCTGCCGGTCTCTTCGCCGACGACCGGGAATCCGCGAAGTCCGCGCTGGTCGACGCCACCCTGGCGCAGTTGGATGCCGTACTCGCGGAACCGATCACCGATTGCCTCGCCACCGATGCCGACGGCAACCTCTGCCTTGAAGCGAAATCCCCGCTCGACCTGGAACGCGATATCGGCCTGCCGGGCGGCCACATCTTCCATCGGGATCTGGCGTTTCCCTTCCGCACCGAGGACGCCGCCGACGCCGCCGCCCGCTGGGGTGTGGCGTCGGGACACGAGAAGATCCTGCTGTGCGGCGCGGGCGCGGTGCGCGGCGGTGGAGTCAGCGGTATTCCCGGACACAACGCGGCGATGGCCGTTCTGGAATCCGAATCCGGCCGCTGAGGAGGCCGTTGACAATGTCGCGTCGCCGATGCAACAGTTGCTGAGCAGTCGATCAGTATTTATCGGCGACAGGACATCGGACACCGTCGTGTTCGAGCCGCGACCAACGAGGTGGATCTATGAGTGGGCGGGTAGAGGGCAAGGTCGCCTTCATCACGGGTGCGGCGCGTGGTCAGGGTCGTAGTCATGCGGTGCGTTTGGCGCAGGAGGGCGCGGACATCATCGCGGTGGATGTGTGTGCGTCGGTCAGTGGTACGGATTTGATTCCGGCGTCGACGCCGGAGGATTTGGCCGAGACGGAGGAGTTGGTGAAGGCGCAGGGTCGTCGGGTCGTGACCGCGCAGGTGGATGTGCGTGATTTCGATGCGTTGTCGGCTGCTGTGGCCGGTGGTGTGGAGGAGTTGGGTGGGCTCGATATCATCGTGGCCAATGCCGGTATCGGTAATGGTGGTCAGACGTTGGATCAGTTGAGTGAGGCCGATTGGTCCTCGATGATCGATATCAATCTGGCGGGTGTGTGGAAGTCTGTGAAGGCGGGTGTGCCGCATCTGTTGTCGGCGGGTAGGGGTGGTTCGATCATCCTGACCAGTTCGGTGGGTGGTATCAAGGCGTACCCGAATACGGGTCATTACATCGCGGCCAAGCATGGTGTGGTGGGTTTGATGAAGACGTTCGCGGTGGAGTTGGGTCAGCATTCGATTCGGGTGAATTCGGTGCATCCGACGAATGTGAATACGCCGATGTTCATGAACGAGGGGACGATGAAGTTGTTCCGTCCTGATCTGGAGTCGCCGGGTCCGGAGGATATGTTGCCGGTGGCGCAGTTCATGCATGTGTTGCCGATCGGGTGGGTGGAGCCGGTCGATATCAGTAATGCGGTGTTGTTCCTGGCGTCGGAGGAGGCTCGTTACATCACGGGTTTGCAGATGACGGTGGACGCGGGCAGCACCCTCAAGTAGGCAGCGCCCTCGAGTGGACAGCACTCTCGAGTAGTACGCCGCGACATTCGGGCTGCTCGCCGCTACGGACGGTGGGCGGCCCGTTCTCGTGTCCGTGCCCGGCCTGCACGAGATCTCCACAATTCGACCAGGTTCCACGCACATCGACTTCCTAGGGTTGCGCCCATGGAGAGTTTGTTGCTCGGTAGGGGAGAGACCGTCGATTTCGCGCGGTGGACGCGGGAATTCGAGGCGAAGGCGATCGCGCGCGGCACGGCCGGTGACCCGGATTGGCCCCGTGGCGCGCGTCTGGATCCCGCGGTGATCCGCAGTATCCAACGGTTCCAGGTCGGTGAGAGCGGCGACGGTGCGAACCTGATCGCCAAGGCGGACCGGGCGGGAGACCCCGAGTACGCCGCCGCGGCAAGGCTGTTCATCGCGGAGGAACGCAATCACGCCCGCCTGCTGGCACTGCTGCTCCGCTCGGCAGGCGCCCCGACCATCGCGAATCACTGGACCGATGTCGTGTTCACCCGCCTGCGCAGGGCACTCGGTCTCCGGCTCGAGTTGATGGTGCTGATGGTCGCGGAAGTCGTCGCACTCCAGTACTACCGCCTGCTGCGCGGCGGGACATCCGATCCGCTGACCACGCAGGTCGCCGCGCTGATCCTCAGTGAGGAGAAACGCCACATCCCGTTCCACTGCCAACGCCTGCGCGCGGACTTCGCGACGAGTTCCCGAGCCGTGCGATGGGTGGCGCTGTCGGCGTGGTGGACGGTCCTTTTCGGCGCCACGATCGTGGTCGCCTACGATCACGGGCCCGCGCTCCGCGAGTTCGGTTGCCGTCGTGGAGATTTCGTGCGGCAGGTGCTCGGCCTCTTCCGGACCATCGCGCCGACGGCCATCTCACCGTTCGGTCGGGCCGTGCGCTGATCATCGCGCCGGGAATCTCAGGATCCGGTCGTCTCCCTCGCGGACATCGCCGCGTCCATCGGTATTCGAGGTGGTGAGCCAGAGCGCGCCGTCCGGGGCGACGTTCACCGTCCGCAAGCGTCCGTAGCTGTCCCGTAACAGGTCGCGCGGGTCGACGATTCCGTCGCCGGTGATCGTCGCGGTCCAGAGCCGTTCACCGCGCAACGCCGCGACGTACAGGGTGTCGCCCGCGATCGCGATCCCCGACGGAGACGCCTCGGCGGTCGACCAGGTCAGTTCCGGGTCGACATAGCCCCGTTCACCGCCGCCCCCGCCCTCCACCGCGGGCCAGCCATAGTTCGCGCCGGGTCGGATCAGGTTGATCTCGTCGAGCCGGTTCTGCCCGAATTCCGCCGCGAACAGACGTCCCGACCGGTCCCAGGCCAGACCCTGCACATTGCGGTGTCCGAGGCTGTACACCGGTGATCCGGCGATCGGATTATCCGGTGCGGGAACACCTTCGGGAGTCAGGCGCAGAATCTTCCCGTTCGGGCTCTTCGGATCCTGCGAGCGCGCGGTCTGCCCGGCGTCACCGGTGCCGACGTAGAGCATGCCGTCGGGGCCGAAGGCGATGCGACCACCATTGTGATTGCCCGCCTCGGCGATTCCCGTGAACACCGGTTCAGGTGTCCCGCCGAGCCGGAATCGGACGATACGATTGTCATCCGCCGCTGTGAAATACGCGTATACGTAACGGTTTTCGGTATAGTCGGGGGAAACGGCCAACCCGAGCAGTCCGCCCTCGCCCCGAGCGACCACCCCGGGAACCCGATAGACCTCTTCCGGCGCGCGCCCCGGCGCGATACGCAGAATCCGGCCCGAATCGCGCTCGGCCACCAGTGCCGCGCCGTCGGGCAGAAATGCCAGCCCCCAAGGCACGTCGATATCCCGGGCGATTTCCTCGCCCGTCCCGAGATCGGGGATGCCCGACGGTGCGCTGGGGGCCGTGCTGCTCACCACCGTCGTGGTGTCGGGCGCGGTCGGTGTGTCCGAACAACCCGTGAGCGCCACCGCGAGACCGACGATCGCGATCGCCACCCGTCGCCGCGTCGCCGATCCGACGGTCGTCGCAGGTGGAAGCGTCGCTCGCGGGGAAATCGTGTCCGCGCGCCGGTCCCGGCTCGTCATCTCGGTCGCCTCGATCCCGTCGTGGTTGCCTTTCCCGACGATATCCGTCCACGGTCGCGTCCGCGCGACGCTGTCGACCGTCTCCGCGATCACGCCGCCGGGCGCCACGGCCGAAGTCTCCGACCGACGCGGCGTCGCCGGGTGACGCGGATGGTCCACGCCGGACTACAGGCCACCGATCCCCGCGAGTACACCGAACGCGGCATCGGCCGCCCGCCACAGCGCGTCGATCTCCGCTGCGGCGGCGGGTGCGAGAACAGGATCTTGCAGGGCAAGACCGTTGGTGAAGATCACCACGTTCGCACCCGCGTCGGCGAGCCGCAGCAGCGCGCCGCTGCCCACCCCGGCCCCGAAGACGGCATCGAGTCCTTCCCCGAGAAAGTAGAACCGCCACAGCGGACCGAGATTCCCGCCGTAAACCCGCTCGGTCTCCGCCACGATCAATTGTCCCTGCTGCGCGATGACGTCGACGATGCGGAAATAGTCCGCCGCGTTCGCGGGTGTACCACGCACGGCCGCAACGGAATACGACAGATCGACGCTCAGGTGCGCGTTGTATCCGGCCATCGCGACCTGCGCCGGCGGCAGTTCACACTGCCGGGTCAGCTCGAAATAGCGCGCCCACTGCGCCTGCACCGGAGCGCCGGTGAATTCGGCGTGCACATTCCGGAGAAACCGCGACAGCAATTCCAGGCTGATCCGATGCGCCCACTCCGGATCGTCGAAAACCCCGGACGAACGCTGAAGCGGCATCACCGCCGTCCGTTCCACGGCGTCGAGCCCCAACGGGAACAGGCCACGCCGATCGCGATGGCGCACGAAGATCTCGGTGATCCGGCGGTGATTGTCCACCGCCCGCTCGAGCCGCTCCATCGACGACCCGCGCAGGACGTCGGTATCGGACAGTTCGATGATCGTCTCGATCTCGTCGCGCCCCAGCGCGGAGCCGCAGGCCCGGTCGAGCGGTGCGGCCGCGACGACGGGGGATCCGAGCGCCACCAGCACCGCGACCAGTACCACGAGCATCCCCGCCCGCGGCCCGACGGCCACCGTCCGTTCGTCACATTCGAGCTGAATTGCGTTGCGGTCGTTCGTCATCGCGGCTCCGAGTGCACTCGTCGGGGTGATGCGGGGTTGCCGATGCGCGGAGACCGGACACCTCGGGTGATTACACCGTCCGGCCGCGTAGGAGCCTATCGAAGATCAGCGCCCCGAGCGCGTCAGCGCTTGCGGAGCGTCCCGGTGATGTCGCCGCCGATCAGGCCCGGTGTGCTGTAGGTGAGCGTGCCGTCACCGCGCAGGGTCACGGTCGATGATTTTCCGTCGTCGACGCAGTCGCCGCCCGTGCTGTTGGCGGTGTCGAGCGAGGCCTCGAAGGTCAGCACGCTCTCGGTCGCCTCGGTCAGGGTCTCGATCCTGGCGCACCGCGAACCGCTCAGCTTGCCGGTGTTCGACGAGGTGGCGACCTGTTCGCCGACGACGCCCTCGTTGATCGTGAGCTGGATATCGAAGGAGACCAGGCCGTCGTTGGCGGTCCCGCGCCAGCTGCCGACGAAGGCCTCCGGAACCGGCGTATCCGACGAGGCGCTGGTCGACTCCGGTTCGGTGGTGTCGGTCGACTCGGTGTCGGTGGACTCCTCGGTGCTGGTCTCGGAGCTGTCGGCACTGTCCTTCGAATCGTTGTTCAGCCGGATGCCGATGAAGAAGGCGCCGAAGGCGACGGCGATCGCGACGACGAGGAGTCCGGCGATCAGCGCGGCACGGGTGCGGTTCTTCGGCGGGGACGGCGGCGGTGCGGACTGGGCGTCGTATCTGCCCGGCTGTGGCATCGATCCGGGCTGCGTCGAGCCCTGCGGCGTCTGCCACACCGGGGACGGGGGCGGTGTGTTGTGCCGGGTGGGTTCGTGACGACCGGGGGCCGAGGGATCGCCTCCGGGGCCGTACCCCGTGTGCTGTCGCGGGGGCCCCGTGTACGGCGGCCGTGCGGTCGGTGGCGGTGTGAAGGACCCGGAACCGGTTGCGGGGGAGTGTGATCGGATCTCGGGGGGCAGGTCGTGCGGTCCGGAGTCCAGGTCGAGCAACTGCACGGCGCGGCGGCTCACCTCGTGCACGACCGGACTCGGGAGCCATCCGCCGTCCCGGGGGACCCCGAGCAGGTCGAGTTGCTCTATCAGTTGCCCGGGCGTCGGCCGTGCGGCGACATCCTTGGACAAGCAGGACGCGATGAGCGGTCTGAGGCGTTCGGGGACGGCGTCGAGTCGCGGCTCCTCGTAGACCACCCGCCACAGCATGTGCACCGTGTCGCCGGTCCCGAACGGGCCGTGTCCGGTGGCCGCGAACACGAGAATCCCACCGAGAGCGAATATGTCGCTGGCGGGCACCACCGGTTCGCCGGTCACCTGCTCCGGGCACATGAAACCCGGCGAACCGATCACCTTGCCGGTCGTGGTGAGCGCGGTGTCCTCGACGGCACGCGCGATACCGAAATCGATCACCTTCGGACCGTCCAGTGCGAGCAGCACATTCGACGGTTTCAGATCGCGGTGCACCACACCCGCGCCGTGGATGGCGGCGAGAGCTTCGGCCAGACCGCGCGCGAGCACCTTCACCGCGTCCTCGGTGAAGGTGCCGAACCGCTCCACCGCTTCGGAGAGGGAGAAACCCGCGACGTAGCCGGTCGCCAGCCACGGCGGATTCGCGTCGACGTCGGCATCGAGCACCGGCGCGGTGAATCGCCCGTCGACCCGCCGCGCCGCGGTCACCTCGCGTCGGAAACGCATCCGGAATTCGCCGTCGCCGATGAGATCGGGCCGGATCACCTTCACCGCGACCGTGCGCCCGCCCGCGTTGCGCCCGAGATACACCCGGCCCATCCCGCCGGAGCCGAGCACGCCCAGCAGCCGGTAGTCACCGATCCGTCGCGGATCGTCCATGCCAAGCGGTTGCATCGCGAACGTTGTTCCCTTCGAACGGACCGAACATTCGAAAGGCTACCCACCCGGCCCGCGGTAGGCGTCATCCGCGGACATATCGACCGTCGCTCAGAGCTGTGAGCTCACCTCGGAGGCGATGAGCTCCAGGTGCGCGAGATCGTGCAGATCGAGGATTTGCAGGTAGATCCGGCTCGTGCCGACAGCGGCATAGGCGCCGATCCTGTCGACCACTTCGGCGGGCGAGCCCGCCAGCCCGTTGGCCTTCAACTCCGCCACGTCGCGCCCGATCGCCTCGGCACGCCGCGCCACGTCCGCGTCGTTCGCGCCGACGCACGCCACGAGCGCGTTCGAATAGACCAGATCCTCGGGCCTGCGTCCGCGTGCCCGCGCGGCCGCCCGCACCCGCTCGAACTGCCGGGCCGAATCCTCGGCGGACGAGAACGGCATATTGAATTCGGTCGCGTATTCCGCCGCGAGCGCGGGGGTACGGGTCGCGCCGGTGCCGCCGATGACGACCGGGATCGGATCCTGCACCGGTTTGGGCAGCGCGGGCGAATCGGCGAGCCGGTAGTACTTGCCGTCGAAATCGAAGGTATCGCCGAGTTTGGTCGACCACAGCCCGGTGATGATCGCCAACTGTTCGGCGAGTCGGGCGAATTTGTCGGCGGGGAACGGGATGCCGTAGGCGGCGTGCTCCTCGGCGAACCATCCGCTGCCGAGACCGAGTTCCACCCGGCCGCCGGACATCTGATCCACCTGGGCGACCTGGATGGCCAGCGGGCCGGGCAGTCGGAAGGTGGCGGCGGTGACCAGGGTGCCGAGCCGGATGCGCTCGGTATCGCGCGCGAGCCCGGCCAGGGTGATCCAAGCGTCGGTGGGGCCCGGCAGCCCGTCCGAGTCACCCATGGCGAGATAGTGGTCCGAACGGAAGAACGCGTCGAACTCCAACTGCTCGGCGGTCTTCGCGACGGTCAGCAGCGTGTCGTAGTTCGCGCCCTGCTGCGGCTCGGTGAAAATGCGCAATTTCATGGATTCCGACACACAACCTCCAGCGAATTCGCGGTATTTGTGTGTTCCATGTGATCACATCCCACCGTCGAGGGGAGTGTCCGGGGCGGCCGGATCGGACGACGGCGGGCGAATGGTAATGGGAGCCAAAGGGTGTGGTTCTCCGGCAAGGCCCACGGGGGCTCGAGCGACCTCGCCGCTCCCGGCACTGACGGAGGTGAGGGTGTTGCCTGTGCTCGGCGAGGGTGTCGAGTGACCCGCGTAGGTGCGGGCGACCGGGCGCCCGCTCCGGTAGCGAAGCAGCTGCGGTGTTCGGCCGCCGGTTCGAGCCGCTCGGACCTGGCAGGTCCCGCCCGGGGTGATGACGTGGCCGAACATGACAACCGTGATCAAGCCTTTCGCATCGACATCCTCAGGCAGACCTCGACGACCTGACCGACCGACTCTCCCGCACCCATTGGCCCAACGAGGTCACCGACGCCGGGTCGGACTACGGCTTCCCGCTGGCGCGGCTCGAGGAACTGGCCGACGCTGGTTCAGCGTCGACCTCGCCACCGAAGCGCTGCGCCGTGCACGCGCTCACACCGGCTCCGGTACCTCCGCGCTGTTTCAGATCGGCACGTGGGACTGGTCCGAATCCGCGAAAAGTCGCGCTAAGGAGTTACCGCAGATACTGGCCCCTTACCTGCGGCGCCCCACTCTCGGCGCCATGTCGCGGAGGGGATCGCGGGGTAGCGAGATCACCCGGTCGGACGGGGCCGTGTTGTCGGTCAGATCAGATCGGTAGGCACCTGCGGATGGACCACGCGCAGGTCGCAGTCCGCGCTCTCGGCGAGCTTCACGATTCTGTCGATGTGATCGGCCGCGATGAAACCCAGACCGTAGCCGTCCGACTCGATGTCGAGGGCGATCAGGGCCGTGCCCATTTCGTGGCACCGGGCGGCAAGCGGCCACAGGAAGCTGTCGATCTCCTCTGGATCCCAGTCGTCCTCGTCGAACTCCTCGAGCCAGTCCCAGCTCAGCGTGGCCGGGCACGTGGGCAACTCGATCAGGTAGTCGCGGATCTCGGTCGGGACCGAGCGCCAGTCGCAGTAGACCATGCCTGCGTCGTGCAGGTCGGCGGAGTCGGGGTACAGGGCGTCCAGCAATATCGCGGCGGCGGTCCGCGAGCCCGTCCGCTCGCGATCGGTGGTGATCGCCTCGGCAAGTCGGCGCCGGATCGACTCCGAGCCGGGTGCGAAGAGTTCGACGATATCGGCCAGCGCCTGCGGTACCTGCTCTGTGCCGGGCATATGGCAAATCTATTCGCGCTGGCGATGACCTGGAAGGCTGCCTTACCCCTCGCGGGCCGCGAGACGCGCGAGCAGCCGATCGCCCCCGGCACCGAAACGGTCACCGAAATCGCGGGCGAGTTCGATGACCTGCAGACCGGCGAAGCTGCGCTCGTCGAGTTCTGGATCAGCGTCGTCCGCAGAGTGCAACCAGACCCACACGTCATGCCCGGCGGCATCGCGAAACTCCCCGCCCGCCTGCATCTGCTGGATCGCGCGCACGATCCGGTTCTCGTATTGCCGCCGCAGGGCCGCGTAGGCATCTGCCTCCAGCTCTTTCCCGGTCCCATCGATAATCGCCTGAGTACCGGAGAGCGCCCAGATCGCGCGCGTTACCCGACCTGGCGCGGTGTCGTCCGGATCTTTCGCGAAGAGCGGCCACTCCGACGGACTCCAAACCAACTCCGCCTTACCTACATTCGCCCCCTCGAGCCCGGCTACCCACGTCGCACCGGCTCCGGCGACGAAGAACCCGGTGAGGTCTTCGACCATGCCGCAGGCCACCATCGCGAGCGAGTCGTCTGCGTCACGCAGTTCCGCGATACAGACGCGCAGCGTAAGGAGGACCGCCGCGTCGAGGCGGGCAAAGTCGAACACGGGCTCACCGTAACACCAGGTGACAGCGCCGTGCCCGACGCCGGCCCCGCCGCGAATGGAGCTTGCTACCCCTGGGCTTTTTACGTGCGGAAGCAAAACATCACCGAATCCCACTCGGCATCCCGGTCGGCGGGAACCCCGGTCGGTCGGCGGGATCACCGGCTGCTGTCCGAGGCTCCCGCGAGTTCGTCGATCTCCGGTTCCGGTGCGCGGTCCTGGTCGGTGGGGCGGTCGGGTCGCCACGCCTCGACGACTCCGGGAATTCCGTCCTGCACGACGTAGGTGGCGCGGGTGTGGACGGGCGCTCCGGGTCTCTCGACGTAGGGCACGACCCGGAAGTCGTTGCGCCACAGCTGCCGGTCGACCTCGACGCGGATGTAGCCGCGCTGGGCGTTGAAGAATCTCAGGTCCGGGTTGGCGTCGAGCAGACGCCGTCCGTGGTCGTAGGTGTCGACGCCGTCACCGCCGCTGGTCAGCGAAGTGCCGGTGAATTCGCTGCCGACCACGGGGGAGTCGGGGTCGGCGTAGTCGCGGCGCAGGTCGGAGGCGTAGTTCTCGTGCCGGTCACCGGTGATGACGACGAGGTTGCGGACGTCGCGGTCGGTGGCGGCGCCGAGCAGGGCGTTGCGGTCGGCGTCGTAGCCGTCCCAGGCGTCGGTGGACACGGCGGTGGCCGGTCCGGGGTCGTGATCGGTCTGGCCCAGCGGCACCTGGTTGCCGATGATCTGCCAGCGGGCGCGTGAGCGTGCGAATCCGTCGACGAGCCAGTCCCGTTGCGCGCCGCCCAGAATCGTGCGGTCGGCGGCGGTGCGGTCCTCGCGTTCGGTGGTGATGTCTCCGTTGAGACTGCTCTGCCGGGTGCGGTACTGGCGGGTGTCGAGCATGGTGATGTCGGCCAGATCGCCGTAGTGGTAGCGACGGTGCAGATGTATGTGGGTGCCCGACGGTCGTTGCGCCAGGCGTAGCGGCTGGTGTTCGTACATGGCGCGGAACGCGGCGGCGCGGCGCGCCCGGAACACCACGGGGAGGATGTCGATATCGGCATCGATGCCGGACGAGCCCGCCGCCCAATTGTCGTCGACCTCGTGATCGTCCATCGTGACCAGCCACGGAAACAGCGCGTGGGCGCGTTGTAGTGGTTGCTCGATCTTGGACAGCGCGTAGCGCAGCCGATAGCCCGCCAGGTCGCGGGCCTCCGGGCGCAGGTGCGATTCGACCGTCCTGCCGGTGCGCCGGCCGGATACGGCGTCCTCGTAGATGTAATCGCCCAGGTGCACGACCAGATCGATGTCCTCGGCGGCGATGTGCTCGTAACCGGTGTAGTAGCCGTCGCTCCAGGCCTGACAGGACGCGAACACGAAACGTAGTCGGTCGGGGTGACTGTCGTAGGCGGGCGCGGTTCGTGTCCGGCCGACCGGCGAGATCGCCGAACCCGCGCGGAATCGGTAGTGGTACCAGCGATCCGGCGCCAATCCGTCGACCTCGGGATGCACGCTGTGGGCCAGTTCCCTGGTCGCCACCGCCGCGCCGCGACGCACGACCCGGGCGAAGCGCTCGTCCTCGGCGACCTCGTATTCCACTGTCACCGGTGCCATCCCCATCC